>CAYXXL010000028.1:0-15553 GCA_964469025.1 uncultured Fibrobacteria bacterium | reverse complement strand
GGCCTCGCTCCGCCGAGTTCCGTCGAATCGGGCCAGTTCCCGGGACGCCTTGCGGGCCGCCACGGCGTAGGCGGCGGCTTTTTCCTTCATGTCCATTGGGGAGCAATATGCCTTTTCCGGCTGGGGCGAACCTACCTTTGAAAATCAGTCTCATTGGAGGTCCATGTGTTCCTACCGGCCACTCGGGAGGAGATGGAAAGGATCGGGTGGTCCGAACTGGATGTGATCCTAGTGACCGGCGACACCTACATCGACAGCCCCTACCACGGGGCCGCGGTGGTGGGGAAGGTTTTGGTCAAGGCGGGATTCCGCGTGGGCGTCGTCTCGCAACCGCGCATGGACACCATCGAGGATGTCTCGGCCATGGGCGAACCCACCCTCTTCTGGGGGGTGTCGGCGGGGTGCGTGGACAGCATGGTGGCCAACTACACCAGCTCCGGCAAGCGCCGCCACATGGACGATTTCACGGCCGGCGGAGAGAACACCCGCCGCCCCGACCGCGCGAGCATCGCCTACACGGGCCTCATCCGCCGGGCCTTCAAGGGAACCCGCCCCATCGTGATCGGCGGCATCGAGGCCTCGCTTCGCCGCGTGGCGCACTACGACTGGTGGGACGACAAGATCCGTCGGTCCCTCCTGTTCGACGCCAAGGCCGACCTTTTGGCCTACGGCATGGGCGAGTGGACCGTCCTCGAGATCGCACGCAAACTGGCCGTCGGCGAAAGTCTGCTGGACATCGAGGGCACCTGCCACCTGGCCAAGGAGAAGCCCGACGACGCCATCGAGATCCTGCCCTTCGACGAGATCGCCGCCGAGCGGATCAAGTACGTGGAGATGTTCAAGCAGTTCTACCACCACTCCGACCCGGTGCTGGGGAAGCGCCTGGCGCAGCGCCACGGCGACCGCTGGCTGGTGCAGAATCCCCCGGTGCACAACCTGAGTACCGCGGAACTGGATTGGTTCTCCGACATCGAGTGGGAACTGGAGACCCATCCCCGAGAGGCGGTTCACGGGCAGGTCAAGGCCTGGGAGACCGTGCGCTTTTCCGTGATGACCCACCGCGGCTGCTATGGCGAGTGCAACTTCTGCGCGATCGCGGTGCACCAGGGACGCACCATCCAGAGCCGCTCCGAACAGAACATCGTGCAGGAAGTGGAGCGACTCAAGCGGCACCCCAGATTCAAGGGGATCCTATCCGACGTGGGAGGGCCCACGGCCAACATGTACGGCTACGAGTGCACCAAGAAGCTCAAGAAGGGTGCCTGCGAGCACCAGCGCTGCGTGTGCCCCGAAACCTGCAACGCACTGCCCGTCACCCACGAGCCCCACCTGAAGCTTCTGCGTCGGCTGCGCGACATGCCCGGCATGCGCAAGGTCTTCGTGGCCTCCGGGATCCGCACGGACCTGGTCATGGACGACAAGAAGTTCGGTCAGGCCTACGTGGAGGAGATCGCGGCCCACCACGTCTCGGGCCAGCTCAAGGTGGCTCCGGAACACTTCGACGACCGGATCCTGGGTCTCATGGGGAAGCCGGGGCTTTCCACCGTGCTCGACTTCAAGGAGAAGTTCGAACGGGCCAGCGCCAAGGCGGGCAAGAAGCAATTCCTCACCTACTACGTGATCGCCGCCCACCCGGGCTGCTCGATGGAAGACATGGAAGCCATGGGCGACTATGCCCGCGACCGCTTCGGGCTCACGCCCGAGCAGGTCCAGATCTTCACGCCCACCCCCGGTACCTGGAGCACGGTCATGTACGCCACCGGCGTGGACCCCTTCACGGGAGCGCCGGTACACGTGGAGCGCGACACCCTGCGCCGCCGCGCCCAGAAGGAGGCGGTGGCGGGGGGCAAGAGGCCGCGGACCCGGAGCCCGACCCGCAAATCCAAACAATACGGGTGGTCGTAACCCGCGCGGCGGGGAAAGGGTGCTCGTCGGAGGTTCGATCGTTGAGCCTCCGCTCAACGGTCTTGTGGATCTGCACGCCAAACCCGGTGTGACCGGCTCGTTTCGACCGTATTATCGGTAGGATTGCCGCGAAGAACCGCGGCAGCGATCCAAACCCATCGTGCGGCGGCTCCCATGCAACGTTTCCATCGACATTTCCCCTCGCTCCTCCTGGCCTGCGGCTGCGCGGCGCAGGCGGCCACACCGGTCCAGGTCCACGGCAATCTCCAGGTGAAGGGCACGCAGATCGTCGATGCCTCGGGGACGCCCACCCAGCTGGTGGGCATGAGCATGTACTGGTCCATCTGGGGCGGTGAGAAGTACTACACGCCCGGTGTCGTGGCCTGGCTGGCTTCGGATTGGAAGGTCTCCGTCCTGCGCGCCCCCGCCGCCGTGGAGCCCACGGGCGGATACCTCACGGATCCGACCACCATCGTGACGCGCGTCAAGACCATCGTCGATGCCGCGATCGCCAACGGGATCTACGTCATCGTCGACTGGCACGACGGAACCGCCAACGCCCATGTGGCACAATCGACCGCGTTCTTCACGCAGTTCGCCCAGGAATACGGCAGCAAGCCCAACTTGATCTGGGAGATCTGGAACGAACCAGGCTCCTCGGGCGGGACCGGTTCCGGCGGCGCGGAGGACTGGAACGACATCAAGGGATATGCGAACCAGATCATTCCCGTGATCCGAAAGTACAGCAAGAACCTCATCCTGGTAGGCACCCCGAGCTGGGACCAGACCGTGGGTGCACCTGCGGCATCCCCGCTCACCGACCCCAACGTGGCCTACACCCTCCATTTCTACGCGAAGAGCCACAAGCAGTGGCTGCGAGACGCCGGCGACGCGGCGCTGGCGAAAGGGCTTCCCCTGTTCATCAGCGAATGCGGCACCACCAACGCCGACGGAGGAAGCGCTGCGAACCCCGGCATGGACACCGTGGAGACCACCACCTGGTTCCAGTGGGCCGCGTCGCGCAAGATCAGTTGGGCCAACTGGTCCGTGGTCAATTTCGGGGAATCCTCGGCCGCATTGGCAGCAAGCGCCTCGACGACCGGTGGATGGGCAGCGAAGGATCTCTCCGCGGACGGCACCTGGGTGCGTCGGCAGATCATCGCCGCGAACTCGAATTACACGACTTCCCTCGAGGCCGTTCCGCCAACGGACCATGCGGCCCTTCGCGTGGCGGGCGGGCACCTGGAGGTCGGTGGCATCGGACCGGAGTGGACGAACGTCACGGTCCGCGGGATCGACGGACGGATTCTTCTCCAGAGCGATCTTCCCCGCGCCTCCGTGGCTCTGCCGGGCGGTGCGCGCGGGGTGTTCGCGGTGGAACTGAGCGGGCCCTCGAGGCGTCGTACGGAATCCATCTTCGTGCCCTGAGCCTGCCAACTCGTATCTTCCGTCGAGGATGTTCCGCAAGACCGCCAGAAACGACGATCCCGGATTCGGGAACGGCAGCTTCACAGGTCGCATGATCCTGCCCAACGGGCGATTCCAGATCCGACGCACGGGTCTCCCGTGGTGGTTGCGCCATTCGCCCTACCAGGTCTTCGTTAGCCTTCCCGGTTGGGGCTTCCTGGCGATCGCGGTGGGAACCTACCTGGTGGCGAATTCGGGGTTCGCCATCCTCTACTTCTGGATCGGGCCCGGCCATCTTTCCGGGCTTTCGCCCGTGCGCTCCTGGAACACCTTCCAGAGCTGCTTCTTCTTCTCCGCCCAGACATTGACCACGGTGGGCTATGGTCGAATCAGTCCGGATGGTTTCCTGACGTCGGCCCTCTCCTCCTTGGAAGCGCTTTCCGGATTGGGGGGATTCGCCATGTGGACCGGTCTCCTGTTCGCCCGGCTTTCGCGCCCGCGATCCCGCATCCTGTTCGCCCGCCATTCCGTCATGGCACCCTTCCAGGACGGATCGGCGTGGATGTTCCGCATGGTTCCCGCCCACGACCATCCTCTGCTGGAGGCCGAGGTGTGGGCCACCTTCTCCTGGGTCCAGCAAGAGGCCTCGGGCCGTGTGCGCCGATACCGCGACTTGCGTTTCGACCGTTCCTCGGTGCGGTTCTTCCCCATGAATTGGACGTTGGTCCACGCAATCGACCCGGAAAGCCCGATGCACGGCTTCTCCAGGAGCGATCTCGAGGACGCGGAAGTCGAGATCATGGTCCTGGTGCGCGCCCACGACGAGACCTACGGACAGACGGTGCACGCCAGATCGTCCTGGCGGGCCTCGGAAATCCTATGGGGGCGCAAGTACGCCAACATGATGGAAAACTCGCCGCAGGGGGGGGTGGTGCTGGATCTGACCAGGCTGGGCGAGACCGCTCCCGCCTGGTCGGAGGCCCGGGATCCCGATCCCGACCCGGACCCGCCACGGCCCCAATTGGTGCAATCGCAATAACCGCGGATTTTCGGCGTCAGTAGATTTGTGGATTGTCGTGTCCACCTTGTTCCCGTCGTTCCATTCTTGTAGATGGCACAGGGCGGATGGAGCATCAACTGAACCCGGAGTGCCGTGGATGAATGTCGTCGAAATCCACAACCTCGTGAAGGACTACCCCCTGGGGGACACCATCGTCCACGCCCTGCGCGGGGTCGACCTGGAAATACCCCAGGGGAGTTTCATGAGCATCACCGGACCTTCGGGATCGGGGAAGACCACCTTGCTCAACATCATCGGTTGCATCGACACCGCCACGAGCGGTTCGGTGAAGGTGGGCGGGGCGGAGACGTCGAACCTTCCCGACAAGAAGCTGACCGACCTGCGGCTGCACACCATCGGGTTCATCTTCCAGACCTTCAACCTGGTCCCGGTCCTCTCGGCCCTGGAGAACGTGGAATTCCCGCTCCTCCTCCAGGGAAACCTCTCCGCCTCAAAGGTCCGGGAGAAGGCTCGACAATTCCTGTCATCGGTCGGGATCGCCGACCACGAGAAGCACAAGCCTGCGGAGCTGTCCGGAGGACAGAGGCAGCGCGTGGCCATCGCCCGCGCACTGGTCACCGACCCCACCCTGGTCCTGGCCGACGAACCCACGGCGAACCTGGACTCCGAGAACGGCGAGAGCATCCTCCAACTGATGCAGGCCATGAACACGGAACGCGGCACCACCTTCGTGTTTTCCACCCACGACGCGCAGGTCCTGCGCTACGCCCGAACGGTGGTCCAGATCCACGACGGCCGGATCGTGGGAGCGTAGAGGTGCTGATCTGGCGCCTGGCGTGGCGGAACCTCTGGCGGCACCGCGGCCTGAGCATGGTCGTGGGCGGAATCCTGTTCCTGGGGGCGCTGCTCCTCACCTTCGGCAACGGCGTGGTCAGCGGCATGGAGCGGGGGCTGGAACGCCAGGTGGTGGAAAGCTTCACCGGCGACGTCGTAATCGTCTCCGACAAGCAGGAGGACGACGCCGTGTTCCTGTCCATGATGGGCAAGGAAGTGGAGCCCATCTACCGGATCGGCGCGATCCGCGCGTTGGTGGACTCCCAGAAGTGGGTCCGCGCCTCGCTTCCCGTGGGCAAGAACATGGTCATGGCCCTGAACGATGCCGAGGGGAGTCCAGGGTACATCTTCCTCCTGGGCGTGGATTTCGCCGCGTGGCGGAAGTTCTTCCCCGACGCGTTCCAGCTCCAGGCCGGTTCCATTCCAGGTCCGGGTCTCCGGGGAATCGTATTGCCCAACGGCGCGAACACCCAGCTCTACCAGCAGATGGGACAAGTGTTCCTGCCCGAAGGGATCGACGACACGTCCCTGCTGCCGACCGAAGCCAGGAAGGTGGACCGAAGCCGCATCCGACACGAAGTGGTGGTCATGGGATACTCCAACACCATGTCCTCCTCCGACCAGCGGATGAAGGTCGCGGCCCTGGGCCGCTACAGGGCACTCAATACCATCTGGGGCAAATTCGCCTTGACGGACATCGAGTCCTACCGCAGCGTCATGGGTTATCTCCGCCAGGACGAGAAGGTGGTGCTCACCCAGGACCAGAAGGACGTGCTGACCTCCAACGACCTGGACGACCTCCTCTCGGGCAACGCCGACGCCCCCAAGTCCAACGTCGCTTCCGACACCCTGGCCCAGGCGGTGGTCGCGGGAAACGATCCCCTCTGGAACCTGCTTCTGGTTCGGCTCGGGGGTGTGGGCGCCGACGAAGGCGCGCGAAGGTTGGACACCCTCCTGAAGGAGGCCAAGCTTCCCGCGCGGGCCGTTCCCTGGAACAAGGCGGTGGGGGTGATCGGGTCCATGGCCATGCTCATCCGCGGGGCCCTGCTCGGATTCGCTGCGCTCCTGTTCGTGGTGGCCGGCATCGTGATCGCGAACACGTTGGCCATGTCCGCCCTGGAGCGGACGACGGAAATCGGCATGATGCGCGCCGTCGGAGCCAAGCGGGGATTCATCGCCCGCCTGATGCTGTCGGAGACGGCGGTGCTCGCCGCCAGTTTCGGGGGCGCCGGGCTGATCTCGGGTGCGCTGCTGGTGGCGCTCACACCGCTCCTGGGCGTCCACACCGGCAACGACCTGCTCCAGATGGTCTACGGCGGCGAGGTGTTCCATCCCCTGCTCCGACCCCAGGACCTGGTCGTCTGCCTGCTGGAACTGGCCTTGGTGGTGGGCTTGGCGAGCCTCTACCCCATGAAGCTCGCCGCCTCCATCACTCCTCTCGACGCCATCACCAGGGAGTGACCCGTGAAGATCCTTCTCCTCTTCGCCTTCCGGAACATCCTGCGACAGAAGCGACGGGCCATCCTTCTGGGCACCGCCATGGCCTTGGGGACCTGCTTCCTGGTCCTGGCGGGCAGCTTCGTGTCGGGCATCTCCCAGACCCTGTTCGACCGGGTGATGGTCTTCGTGGCCGGGCACGTGAGCGTGATCGTGGGCGACCGTGGATACCAGTACCGCCCCGCCCTGCGCGGCGAGGCTTCCCTGCGGGACGGGCTGGCCAAGCTCCCCCACGTCGAGCATGTGCAGGAGACCATGGGGATCATCTGCCGCATGGTGGGCGAAAAGAAGGGCGACAACGGCATCCTGATCGGCGTGGATCTCAACCAGAAACTGTCCGCGAAGGAACTCGCGGACAACCGCGACAACTTCCCGATGGTGGCGGGTTCCTTCAACGATCTTTCGCGACCCGACCTGGACGTCCCCGCCATCCTCTCCCGCTCCAAGGCGCAGTTCCTGGGCGTGAAGCCGGGAGACCTGTTCGCCGTGCGGTTCCAGGACAGCCGTGGACGCCAGCAGGTCGCGCATCTGGATCTGGTGGGGATCTTCGAACCCGCCAACTCCTTCATGGATGCGCCGCTCTTCGTCTCGATGGCACGGTTGAAGACGATGATGGACATGGATTCCACCGATCTCCCGTACCTGTACCTCACCCTGGAAGATGCCCAGCACAACGCCCGGGCCATCGCCGATTCCGTGCGGCGCATGCTGGCTCCGCGCCTGGCGGCGCTCCCGGTCAGGATCGCGACCTCGACGACCTTCCTGGACGGCTTCGCCGCGGGACTGAAGACGGACTCCGCCAGTCGCGTCCGGGTCGACCGACAGTTGGAACCGGCCATCGGGTGGAAGCCCGGACGCGTCCTGCTTCCGCTGGACCTGGCGCGGGCCCTTTCGGTCCGTCCCGGCGACACGGTGGAGATCTCCTCCGGATTCTCCCATGCCGGCGACACGGTCCTGGACCGGGCGGAGGTCGCCGGAACCTGGTCTCCACCCTCGGGGTCCGCAGGTCTCGCCCTCTGGGACGAGGACGCCTTCCAGGGTGCGCGTTCCTTCCGGTCCCACCTCTCCGGGGACACCGGAATCGGCCAGGTCCAGGCGGCGGCGAAGACGTTGGACACCCTGCTGTCTCCGGAATGGACCCTGCTTCCCCGCACGCCCACCACCGACGACGTGCGGGATCAGATGCGGCAGGTGGGCGAACGCGATTGGAAATCGCCCGTGGTGGCGGTCCGCACCATGTACGAGACGGGCGAGATGATCCTCAAGCTCGCCGCCGCGCTCAACATCATCACGCTGGTGGCCGTGCTGGTCCTCTTCCTGGTGGTGCTCACCGGTGTCGTGAACACCTTGCGCATGACCGTGCGCGAACGGACGCGCGAAATCGGGACGCTCCGGTCGCTTGGAATGCAGGCCTCCCAGGTCCGCGTGCTTTTCCTCCTGGAGACCGGAATGCTCGCGCTCCTTTCGGCCTTGGCCGGGGTGGTCGGAGCGGGGCTCGTCATGTACGGCCTCTCGCAGCTCTCCTTCAGGATCCAGGGAAATCCATTGTCCATCCTCATGGTGCGCGGACACCTTGTCTTCGTGCCCGGAATCCTTTCCACCCTGGGCCAGATCCTGATGGTCGTCGGCATGGCCGTTCTCGCGGCCTGGGGCCCCTCCGCCGCCGCCGCCCGGCTGAGTCCCGCAGACGCACTGAGGCACCACGAATGAAGTCCATCGCCGCCATCCTCCTGGCCATGACGTTTTCCGTCTTCGCCACTCCGCCCGACGGACACGCCATCCTGAAGGCGCTGGAGACCAACGAAACCCTCCGCGACGATCTCCACGCCGAGGTCTCGCTCACCGAGGTCCGCACCGGCCAGGGCGCCAAGATCATGAAGTGCGAGTACTACCGGCGCGATTCCGACAAGTCGTTCGTGATCAGCATGACGGCGCCGGAATCCGACCGGGGCAACGGATACATCCGGCAGGGAGAGCATTTCTGGATGTACCGCCAGAACACCCGCACCTTCCAGCACGTGACCCGCGACGAGAGCATCGCCGGTTCCGATGCCCACGGCAGCGACTTCGAGAGCCGGCCCCTCACCGAGATGTACACGCCCTCCCTGGCCGCCCAGGGGCACGAACTCCTGCGTGCGGACACCATCGGCGGCGTGCCCTGCTGGAGGCTCGAAGTGCGGGCCGTCATCTCCGACGTGGACTATCCCAAGAAGACCTTCTGGGTGCGCCAGGCCGACCTTCTCCTCGCCAAGGACCAGAGCTGGTCCACCAGCGGAACCCTCATGCACACCGGCTACTACACCAAGTACGAGCCCATCGCGGGCCGCCAGTTCCCCATGCGGCAGCTGCAGGTGGACGAGGTGGAGAAGGGGAACCGCACCCTGGTGGATCTGGACGGCGTGAAGGTGGGCAAGCTGGACGCGGACATCTTCACCAAGGCCTGGCTCGAGAGCCATTCCAAATGAACCGCCTGTGGGCCGCGATCCTGGCCGCAGCGTCGCTCGCCTGCGCGGCGGACATCGACGAATCCGCCTTCTTCCAGGACGGCGCCGCGACGACGGGGAACTCGGTTCCGGCGGATTCGGGGAAGATCGAGGCGGATCTCGCCGCGAAAACACCGCCGCCCGCCGCCGCGGACCTCGGACCCAAGGTGACATTTTCCGGCGATCTCTTCGCGGTGGGAGACGCTTCCTGGCGCCGGGGTTCGTTCGACTCGGTGTCGACGTCCGGATCCCAGCTCGTGGGCGACGCCACCGTGGAGGCTCGCCTGCCCACGGGGAGTCGCGCCATGGCGATCTTCGAGGCCGACCAGGACGCGATCGGGGATTCCAGCGAATTCCACATCCGCGAGATGTTCGTGGACGGGAACGTGGGAAGCGGCCACCTCTGGATCCGGGCGGGAAAGCAGGTCCTGCAATGGGGTCGCGGCATCCTCTGGACGCCCACGGATCTGGTCAACGTGGAAGGAAAGACGTTGGTTCCCCGGGCCGGCGCGCGCGAGGGCGCGACCGGCGTGCGTCTCCAGGTTCCCGTCGGGGAGGCCACCAACCTCTACGCGTTCGTGAACCTCGCCGACGCCTCGGCCTTCGACAGCATCTCGGCGGCCTGGCGGGCGGAAACGGTGGTGGGACCCGCCGAAATCGCATTGTCCGGCTGGAACCGCATGGATGCCCCCACCGCCTTGGGCGCGGACGGTTCCACCGGCTTCTGGGGCTGGGACCTGCAGGCCGGCGTCCTCTGGGAGTCCGGCGACATCGCGCCGAGGCCTGTCCTGGTCGACAGCAGTTGGTCGCAGGAGCGTGACAAGAACCGTCAGCAGGTCCGCGCCGGCGGCGGGATCGGGAGGGACATCACCGTGCTGGGCGTGCCCCAGCGCCTGCGTGTCGACGTCGAGGGCTTTTGGCAGTCCGACCCCATCGGGTCCGGCGTGCTCAAGGAGACCGCCGTGCACCCATGGGCGAATCCTCCTTCCGCCGTCCCCGCCGCGCTCGCCGGCCAGTTCCGGACCGACGAGGCGACCTATCTGTTCGCCCAGGGAGCCTACGTTCCCAACCAGTTGAGCTCCGCCTACATCGCGGGCATGGCCACCTTGCAGCAGTTCCTCCAGCAGGATCTGGTCCTGAGCGTGCAGGCCCTGGAGAACCTCCAGGACAAGTCGGGCCTCTCCACCGTGGGTCTCTCGTGGACCACCTTCCACCGGTTCACGGCCCAGCTCACCGGTTACTGGTTCTGGGGCGCCCCGCGCACCGAGGAAGTCCTCGCCGGGCGCGGACCGGCGTTGGAAGCACGGATGGGCGTTTCGTTCTAGACGAATGACCTCACCCCCAAACCCCCTCTCCAACAAGTGGAGAGGGGTGGCCGCGTGAGCGGCCGGGGTGAGGTGGATTGGATGCCTAGCTGCAGGGCTCCCGCCTTCGCGGGAGGGACGACCGGGTCAGCGCTTGACCCGGAATCCGAAGGACTGCGATTCGCCCAATGTTCCCCACCCGAGGACCAGGGAGACGGAATCTCCTGGAGATGCCGTGACCACCCAAGAGAGGGTGGCGGTGTCGTTGGGCTTCAGGTAGGTCACGTAGTTTCCCACGGTTCGCAGTCCGGTGTAGTCGGCGAAGACCGGCATGCTGTCGGATCTTCCCGGCGACCCGCGATCGACGCCCACCTTCAGGCGCAGGGTGTCGCCGGATCTGGGGGAAAGGCGGGCGAAGGTCGAATCCCAGTGGAGTTCGTTGAAGTCCTGTAGGAAGGTGGGCGAGAAGGTCCATGTTCTTCCATTCGAGTCTTCCAGTTCGAGACGCAATTGGTCGGGGTGACGCATCCAATTTCCGGCAACCGGCACGGTGTCCCACTGGGAGGTATTTGCTCCGCAAGCGGGCAAATAGGCCTGTGTCATGAAAAAGGACCTGCCCTCCCACGTTCCTCGAATAGTCCAATTCTGGCATTGGGTGGAAGCGGAGTCGGCCCCCAGATCGAGTCCCCAGACGGCTTCGGGCCATAGACCAGGTGCAAGGGTCAGGAGGGTGTCGATGGAGATTTGTTTTCTCCCGAAGAATTCGACTGCCTGGAGGTCGGGGGCCAGGCTGACCACCTTCTGGCGGGTGATGTCCATGCGCTCGGCTTCGGAGAGGTCGCATCCCGTCATGGCGAAGAGAAACATCGAACAGGCGATGGTGGAGATTCGCATCAGATCCACTCCCCGAGAAAGAGGGTGAGGCCTGGGACTTCGTGCACGTCCAGATGCCAGTAGTCGCGGAAATCGACGCCTCCGCCAAAGAAGCCCAAGTGGCCCCAGAACGGGAAGGCGATCCCAAAGCGGAAGGCGCTGGCCATCCCCCAGTCCATTCCGGTGGTGTGGCGTTGGACCAGGAGGTTGGAGACCCCCAGGTCCACGCGAGCCCAGCCGAGCCAGGTGGTATCGAACGGCACCGACCCGAGCAGGCTGCCGCCCAGGGAGAGGTCGCCGACGGTCACGGCGCTTCCGTCCGTCAGGATCTGGTGCCAGCCTCCGAGGTTGCCAAAGGCTCCCGCCTGGAACCGGTCGGTTCCGAGGCGGAGAGGAAGCCAGGCGAGATCCAGGCAGCAGAGGTTCGTCTGGTCGTCGGTCTGGTGCAGATGCCGTTCGTTCATCAAACCCGAATCCGTGATGTCCGCGAAATCCAAGGTCAACTGCCATATGCCGGGAAACTTCCGATCCTTCGGCTCCACCCCTTTCGGGGCGGTCGGAGGTGCGGGATGGGGAGCTGGCGCGGGCGTTGCGGCGACGGGTGTTGGAGGAGCGGGCGCGGAGTCCTTGACGGGCCTAGTCGCGAGCGAATCCATGGGATTTCCCTGCACCGCCGAGGGTCCGCCCGAAGTGTCCATGGGTGGCCGCTTCGCCTGGCCCGCGGCGGCTGTGGAATCCACGAGGGACTGGGCCTGGAGGGGCAGCCACCCCGCCAGGCAGATGGCGAAGAGCGTTTTCACGGCAGCGCGACCGATGCCGAAACGACTTGGCTCGCGGTCCGTACCCGCACGACGTACACCCCGCCTGGAACGGCACCACCTGACGAATTTCGTCCCGTCCAGAGGATCGAGGTCTTGCCGACCAGGGCTTCCCGGTTCCAATCCGCCACCTTGTGGCCGCGCAGATCGCGGATCTCGATGGACTGGGGGCTCATACCCGTGAATTCGATGCGCACCTGGCGAAGCCCCGCGAGCAGGCGGACGGAGAGTCCATTGCTGGAATTGGCGAGTGCCCGGACGGCTGTTCCGACATTCTCGCCGTACCCGGTCTGCGCGAAGATGTCCCGCGTGGAAAGGAAGGGAACACCGCTGTCGGCGTAGGATGCTTGACGGACCAGTCCCAGGGAATCTGACGGGAGCGCGAGGAGGGAGTACTGGCGATCGACGATCCCGAAGGTCGGCGCGAGCGAGGTGGAGGTGGAGAAATTGGGTGAGATGTGGTTGCTGGAGGCCGCCCAAAGCCTGGGCATCAGGGAATCTCCCACGAGCGATGTCCAGGCCGGGGTTTCGCTCCAGGAGGCGATCAGCTTGGCCGTGTCGTCGAAGAAGCTCCAGTTCACCTGCTGGCCGATGCCGACGGCCTGGGCGTTGATGCCTCCCGTCCAGGATCCGTCAGGTCCCCGCTGGATCACCACGTCCTGCTGGATGCTGCCTTGGCTGGAGGTCAGCGTCAGCGTGGCCGCCACGGCTTTGCGCACCTTGGGGAGTGGTACGCCGTTCAGGGAATCGATGTTGCCGCCCGTCGGCCGGGCTGCCGCCACGCCTTGGAGGTCGATCCCCGGCCACTGGGAGAGGGAGGGTGGCGTGGTGGAGTAGACATAGTTGCAGTAGTAGCTGCATACGTAACTGCCGGTCGTTCCTTGGAGCAACTGGGAGCTGGACACCGATACGGAGGGTGGGAGCGGCGAAAGGTCCGGCTCCTCCTGAAGATCGCCTCCGGAGGGAACGGGTCCGACGGTCACGATCACTAGTTGCCTCACCACACCGGAATCCTTGCTGTAGAGGGCGCCGGCGTATTGGATGTCTGTGCGGAAGTACTGGCGGTTGTTCGCGATGTCCAGGTTTCCTTGGCTCGCCGTGAAGGTGGTCGGTGCCGGAATCCGCCAATTCAGATAATCCACGTCGATGCCGTTCAGCCAGGTGTTCATCTGGCGGTAGCTGGTCCCTGTCGTGTCCGAGAGGGGAAACACCTCGGTGGTGTCCCCCAGGCCCGCGTCGGCCACCAGTCCCACCTTGTTGCCCATCCCGGCCAGTTGGCTGGAGAGGCCGACGATGGTCTGCGCTTGGGAGATCGCCTGCTGCCCGTAGGAATTGATGGACCGGTTTCCGTAGTAATCCGAGCTGAAGAAGGATTGGGGCGAAATCCAACGCCACAGGAAGACGGTTTCCGACCGGATCCCCAGGATGTTCCCGATGGAATCGGGCACCTTCCCCGTGAACAGCACGAAGTCGCCCTTCCAGGCTCCGGAATCGATGTGGTCGCGGATGGCGCGCGAACCGTCCGCCGCCAGGGTCGTCCAGTCCAGTTGGACCTGTCCGCCGGTGGCGAAGGAAAGAACCCGCTCCGTGGGCGGCGAAAGGGGGAACCAGGCGTTGTCGTGGAAGATCCTGAGGTTCGAGGCGGTGCCGCGGACGTCCAAGGTCCAGCTCTGCGGGGCCGTGCCCGACAAGGCCTGGTAGAGGACGGGTAGGATGGACGTCACTCCGGAGGTCGCCGTGACCGGCACCAGGTAGCGGATGCGGATCCGACGGCTGCCGCCGTCGGCGATGGGGTAGAGTCGCAGGCGGTAGGTGGAATCTCCCGTCTGGTCCACCAGCAAGGGGTCGTGGGCGTAGCCCGACGGACTCGTGGACACCGTGCTGTCGTAGCTCTTGCCGGCGATCGCCTTGCCGCGCAATTTGCCCATCAGCAAGGTGTCGTCGTTCCACAGCAGGCACCCGGTGACCACTGTCCCTGTGGGCACGCCGAAGGTCCCGTCCAGGTACCAGGGACCGGTCCCCCCATCCACGGGTTCCGCCGTGAGTTCGGCCTCTTCCTCGATGTCCAACCACTGGGGGCCCACCGTGATTTTCACCTTGCTGTAGACCATGCCCACGTTTCCGGAATAGCCGTCGAAACTCGTGGACTGCAGCATGGCGCGTGCGGGGACGCCGGCGAGGCCGACGGCGGCGATGCCGAGCCAAGGAAGGTGGGAATGTCTCATGGATGCACCTCGGAGGTTGTGGGGATCATTCCAGAGTTCCGGACCACAGGTTGCCCGTTGGGTCGGAAAGGAGCAGGTTCGCGTTCACGGTCCCGATGGCGGTCGGCGTCGGCGAGCGGCGCAGTGCCCAGCCGTCGGCGTCCAGCACCCAGATGCCGTGGGCTCCGACGAAGGCGGGCTTGTCGTTCCAGTCGCACATGCGCGACGCGGGTTCGGGAGGGATGCCCAGGTCGCGCCGCTCGACGGTCGGATCCGACCAGGACACCTGGAGGAGATGCGATCCACCGAAGACATAGATGCCGGAATCCGACACGCCCAGGACCTCCCCGCTGACCTGGACCTGGTGCCAGGTACCGTCTCCCGTGCTCCAGGACATGGGCGGTGAATTTCCGGGGAGGGTCAGGGCGACGTGGCCTGGGCTCCCGAACAGGATCGCTCCGGATCCGGGCCACAGGGATTGGTCCAATGTGGTGCTGGTCCACGAGTTTCCGTCGAAGATGCGGGCCTGGATGGAGGCTCCGATGTCGGAATTCCCCAGGCACCAGGCCCTACCGGCCCCGATGCCGGGAACCCATTCGATGGTCTGGCCCAGGTCCAGGGTGGGCACCGGTGTTCCGACGGAGTCCCAGAGCAACCCGTCCGGAGAAGATTCGATGGAGAGGGTCCGGCTGGGGCCTCCCGTGCCCAGGGAAGCCGTCGCCATCTCCCCGGACCCGAGGATGCCGAGCGCGGATCCGCCCTTCCCGACCAGCGTCCAGGCGGCGGAATCCACCCGGCGCAGGGCGGGAGGGACGGAGATTCCGGTGACGGATTCCGTCCAAGTTCCCTGGGATCCGGAACGGTTGCGGACAACCACCCTGTACCGCCACGATTGGATCGTCGCCATGGAGTCCGAGGCGGTGTCCCGCCAGATGCTGTCCGGCGTCGCCGCGAAGGGGGTGTTCGAATATCCGATGGCTCCGGCCGTGTCGCGGAAGATCAGGTAGTCGAGGAGGGCTGAGTAGGCGACGGGGTGCCAGGACAGCATCAGCTGTCCCGTGGCGCTGTCGTTCGCGACCGCCAGTCCCGTCACCACCGGTATGCCGGTGTAGATCATGTGGATGGTGTCGGGGATCCGCGTGGCCGTGGCGGTCGTGGCGTGGGTGGTGTCGAAGGTGGGGGTGTAGTTGGGCAGGGTGGTGATCAG
>CAYXXL010000027.1:4887-15667 GCA_964469025.1 uncultured Fibrobacteria bacterium | reverse complement strand
CGGAGAGGTCCACGATGGTGGACTCCACCCCCACGCTGAAAGGGCCGCCGTCCAGGATCAGGCCCACCCGGTCGCCCAGGCTGTCGCGCACGTGCTGGGCCGTGGTGGGGGATACATAACCGAAAGGATTGGCGGACGGGGCGGCGACGGGGAAATCGAGGCCGTTCAGGAGTTCCAGGGCCAACGGGAGGGACGGGACCCGGACGCCCACGGTGTCCAGGCCTGCTGTGGCCAGGTCCGGGATGCGGGGCTGGCCGTCGCGATGCACCCGGGGCAGGATCAGGGTCAGAGGGCCGGGCCAAAAGGCGTTGGCAAGAAGCTCCGCCCGATCGTCGAATCGGGCCCAGTCTTGGGCCGACGCGACCGATGGGAAGTGGGCGATGAGCGGATCGAAGGTGGGTCGGTTCTTGGCCTGGAAGATCTTGGCCACGGCCTCCGATCGGTCTGCCCGCGCGCCCAGGCCGTAGACCGTTTCCGTGGGGAACGCCACCAGACCGCCCTCGGTCAGGATCCGTCGGGCGTATGCGATCTGGTCGGTGGTGTCCAACGTGGGCGGCTCCCCAGGAACGTCCTCAGACCTCGATCAGGGCCGCGTAGTCTTCCAGCTTGCCGCCGTCCATGCAGCAGTCGATGATCCTCTTGCCCAGCGGGTCCAGGCCGTCCACTTGGAACTGGGCCAGCTCGCGCTTGAAGAAGCTTTGGAGGATCTCCGCGCCATTGTCGTAGATCTCCTCGCCCACTTCGGGCTGGGTCTCGGGCTGCAGGAACCAGCGCGGGATCAGAGTGCCCTCGATCTGCAGGTGCCACGGAGCCCAGCCCAACAGCGGGCAGCGCGCGGCCACCAACTGGTCGGGACGGAACCTCGCGCCGCCGCGGCGGGCCAGGTACTCGCGGGTGAGCCAGGAACTCATGAACCCGATCTTCCAGGCGCCCACATGCTGGTTGGGGATCAGGATGTTCCGGGTGTCCGGCGTGTCGATGATCTGCTTCAGGAGCAGGTTGGCCTGGTCCACGCGCCTGCCCGTGCAGAAGGGCCAGTAGGAGCCCACGCCCTCGGAGCCCATGCCGCCGGTGTTGTCCTGGATGCTCGGGTTCGCGTGGCCGCGCGGGGCCACCAGGCGCCAGAGCCAGGCGAGCGACGGGGGAATGACGTGGAACAGGCCCAGGATGCCGTAGCTGGGGGCCTGCTTGTGGGTGGGCGGGCAGCGCACTCCAAAGGAGCGGACGTTGACCTCCACCTGGCCGTTGTGGATGTCGTGGATCATGCCGCGGGGGATGATCACGCGGGGATTCGGGCACCTGTGGCCGGGAGAGTCCTCCTCGTGCTCCCACAACAGCGCCATGCCGCCCGGGGCCACGAAGTGGTTCAAGTACAGGAGCGGGATTTTGGAGTTCAGGCACATCTCTTCCAGATGGGGATCGGTGCCGTAGTTGGTGATCATGTCCGTGCGCACGAACCATCCGGCTTCGGCGTCGGCCACGTGCAGGCGCGTCTTGCCCTCGTTGTACTTGATGTGCGCCGCGCCCATGTCGTCCATGGCGGGGTACAGCTTGCAGGCCGTCGGCAGGGTCAGGTAGCGCTTCTCGCCGGTGATCACGTGCACGCCCAGGAGCAGACGGCCATCGCTCTGGCGGTGGATGTGCTCGAGCATCTCGGACTTGCCTCCGCCCGACGCCCCTTCGTGCATGAAGGTGACGATGTTGTCGTAGGGGGTCTCCACCAGGACCGCCGAACAGTGGTTGGTGACCCAGCCTTCCTTCTCCCCCTTGTCGATGAGGGTGGAGTAGATGCCCTTCTTGGCCGAGGGTCCGGGATAGAGGTTGTAGGAGAAGATCTCCTGGTACTCCGGTTGGCGGCTGTGCACCACCACCTGCCGGCCCGCGAAGTGGGTGTGCCGGAAGGGCGGGGCCACGAACACCACGGCACCGCGGACGGTGAATTCTTCGGGAACGGCGTGGCCGGGAATGAACCCCTGCAGGTCGGCGAGCATTCCGGAAAAGAACCCGGCGTTGCGCGGGCAGATCAGGAGAGATCCGTATCCCAGTTCGTCGGGTCCGGCGTAGAAGGGCATCACGACCAATTCGCGCTGCGCGAGCCAATCGAAGGTTTCCTGACGGACGCCGGCGAAGTCGGTTCCGAAACGCTTCTGGTAGGTGGGCTTGTCGGTGGGCAGGTCGTCCGCTATCACCATGGCGTCCGGATCGCGGCGGCGCATGGCCACCTCGGGATAGTTCACGGACACGCCATTCAAAGCCTTGACCACGGAGGCCTCGATCACGCGGCCCCTGCCGGGAATCTCGTAGGCCACGGTGTAGGTGCCTTGGTCCTCGCGGTTTCCCACGGTCCAATCCGTGGACCCCACTTCGCGGCCCAGGGACCAGTCCAGCAGGTCTTCGCGGCGTTCCGGCACATGGATGGCGCGCGCCTTGTTCAGGAGGTCCACGACATCCTTGGGCAGCTTCAGCGAACGCCAATTCTCACGGAAATTGATCACACCCATGGCCGTTGGCTCCCCCTGGCAAATCACGTTAAAAGGACCGAAGTATCCAAAATAAGCAAAAGGCGGTGGGTTCCCTAGAGGGGCAATGCCTCCAATCGACCGGATTTCTACATCCCGCGCCAGATGTTTTGGACTCTCCTCATCGGTCTCGCGGTGTCCGGATCCGATCCGACCTCTGCTTGGCCACAGGAGCTGGAAGATTTCCA
This sequence comes from uncultured Fibrobacteria bacterium, assembly GCA_964469025.1. GTDB lineage: Bacteria > Fibrobacterota > Fibrobacteria > UBA5070 > UBA5070 > UBA5070. Next base: position 12,960 of record CAYXXL010000027.1, on the reverse strand, counting down.
GCGGGGACTCCACGCCAAGGCTCTCGGGTATCTGGACGTCGGCCAGATCCAGACCATGGAGCCCAACAGCACCATAGGCCACCCCACGCTGGGCCAACTCGACGGATTCCGGGAGTACCGTCGGGTCCTGGGAGCCATGTTGGGTCCCGATTCGTCGTCGCAGGTCCGGCTGGGGTTGGAGGGCGGCTGGGAAGGGGGTGGATGGACTCCCGATCTCTACCTGAGCACGCCCCCGGACCCAAATCTGTTCCATGCCTCCTGGTCGGCGGGTCTTTGCGGATCGTTGGTGGCGTCCAAGCTCTTCGGCATGGCGGGATTGCACCACACGGATGCCATGGACTGGTCCGGTCCCGGCGGGAACAGGGTTTTGGCCCCGGAAACCGATCTATGGACCGTGGTGCGCTGGAATCGCGCGGGGCTGCTGGCCGCCACCGACAGGCGGGGGCTCTGCACCTCCAGGCTTTCCTACTTGTCGGATCCATCCCCCCTTTCCAGGGATGCGGGCTGGTTTTTCCCGCAATTGGAGGCATCGGCGGATTGGGAGCGGGCCGACTGGAACCGGTGGAACGGGAACGACGAATGGGCTGGAACGCTCCGGGTTCCGTTGCTCGCGCAACGCATCTCCGCACGGGTGGAGGCAGGCTCGGACGGATTTCGTCTGGCCCAGGTCTCCTCCGACATCGATCCCCAGGGGGAGGTGGGGATGGATCTTTCCTGGTCGGTGCGGCACGGCGAAGATTTGCCCGGAGTCCGGATGCGGATTCCCTTCCTCACGTTTTCCGTCAACGATCCGGACGATGTCGACGAGTTCGCGGTGCGCGGATCCCTGGTCTGGTCGCTTCGGTTCCGGATGACCTGGGAGGACAGCCAGACGTGGTACTCTCCGGGTCGACGCCCCGCTCCCCCCGGAGCCAAGTCGTGAAGTTCCGCGACCTGGTCATTCCGTCCTTGGCGGCCCTGGCGGTGGGTGCTGCTCTGACAGGGTGCCTGGTGGATCTCTATGGTGGAGATCCCCAGCTCCAGATTCAGGTGGACAGCCACCGGTGGAAATTGGAGTCCGAGGGCCTGGGCGATACGCTGTCGCCCGTGTGGATGGTGTCGTTCGATCCTCCCGTGGATGGCGGGGCGGTCACCAAAGTCCAGAACCTACCCGTTGCGGGGAACTTGAACCTGTTCTTGCGCCTCTCGGACACCCTCGGGAAGGATACCGTCGTTCGCCATCTCCTGGACGCCGGGGTGGGGGATTTTCTCAAGCTGGACCTGGTGGACGATTCGGTCGGTACGCTTCGGATCCGCTGACTACAGGCGTCCTGTTGCACGGTCGAAGAGAAGGGTCCGATACCAATTCGGCATCCACAACTATGCGGAAATTATCCACAAAGTTGTCCACAATTCCACGGAGAACGCCAACGACCGGGGTGGCTCAGTCCTTGGTTCGCCCATTGTACAGGCGATCGAATTCCTGGAGCACCTTGGACTCCGCTGGGGTGTACTTGACCGGTGTGGAGGGCGGTTTGCCTGCGGCGTAGGCTTGGGAGGCCTGGAGGATGTCTCCCAAAATCTCCTGGATCTTTCCGATGGCCACCGATCGGAACATGCCCATGTTCATGACCGCGTCGATGATGGAATTGGCCGGAAACATGGTGAACCGGATGCTGTAGCAGGTCCGGTTTGGGGATTGGGCGGGTGGCCAGGCCCGGAACTCGATGATGACTTCCCCCACCAGCTTCCAATCCAGGACCTGGACGCGACCCTGGCCCCAGTAGACGCGCTCGCGATGGTCGTCGCGGATCCAAAGCTCCCTGGCCTGTCCCTCCAGCGATTTCCCGTTGGTGCCGTGGAAGTAGAGGCTGTCCACGGGGTCCGGGTATTCCGCCGTGTATTTTGTGCCGCGATAGCTGTCGATGAGCTTCGCTGCCAGCGGAATGTTTCGCATCAAGAGGTCCAAGGCCGGTGCGGGCATGGGGACCGTGTCTGCCACCACGTACATGACGTGGTACTTGGAGCCCATGAACTGCCACATCTTCAGGGTGGGAAGGGTGGTGGGGTAGATGCCCCGGCGGGCGAACCCGCGTACCCATCCGCAGTAGAGCGGATCGTGGTCGGTGCCGGGGATGGGTGCGGACAGTGCCTCCGTGCAAGAAGACGTCTTGTCCGCGATCTGGCACTCCTTGACCAATCGGCAATAGGCGCGCTCGGGAGTGGGCTGGTCCTGGTCGGGCGCACCGGATGCCGAGAGCGGAAGGAGTGCCGAAAGAGCGAGGAGTCCCACCAACGGTTGAAGGGCTCGCTTCATCCTTGGAAACGCCGCACGACCAGCGACGCGTTGTGCCCGCCAAACCCGAAGGAATTGGACAGGACGGCGTCCACGGACGCGTTGCGCGCGGTGTTGGGCACGTAGTCCAGATCGCAATCGGGGTCGGATTCGATCTGGTTGATGGTCGGGTGGACGATGCCCTTCTCGATGGCCATCAGTGCGGCGATGAGCTCGACGGATCCCGCCGCGCCCAGCAGATGCCCGACCATGGACTTGGTGGAATGCACCAGGAGCTTGCGGGCGTGGTCTCCGAAACACCGCTTGATGGCATGGGTCTCCCCCTTGTCGCCCAGCGGCGTGGATGTTCCGTGGGCGTTCACCAACTGGATCTGCTCCGGGGACAGATTCGCCTTCTCCAAGGCCATGCGCATGGCCCGGAATCCGCCCTCACCTTCCGGGTGCGGCGCGGTGAGGTGGTAGGCGTCGGCGCTCTGCCCGAATCCGGCAAGTTCCGCATGGATCCTGGCCCCGCGCGCCAGGGCGTGCTCCAGTTCCTCCAAAACGATCACCCCGGCACCTTCTCCCATCACGAACCCGTCCCGACCCTTGTCGAAGGGGCGGCTGGCGGTGGCGTCGTTGCGCGTGCTCATGGCCTTCATGCTGCAGAATCCGGCGTAGGTGAGTTCGGTGATGGCGGCTTCCGCTCCTCCCGCGATCATGAGGTCGGCATCATTGCGTTTGATGATCTCGGCGGCTTCCCCGATGGCGTGGTTGGCCGTGGCGCAGGCGGTGACCACGGAGAGGTTCGGCCCCTTGAGGCCGTACTCGATGGAGAAATAGCCCGACAGCATGTTGGGGATGATGGCCGGGACCAGGAAGGGCGTGACCCGTTTGGGGCCGCGGGCATCCAGGGTGCGCTGTTCCCTGGTGATGGTGGCCATGGCCCCGATGCCTGTTCCCAGGATCACCCCGAAGCGCTCGGCGACCTTGGACACGTCCACCCCGGAATCGTCCAGGGCCTGGCGCGCCGCCGCGTGTCCCAGGATCTGGTACCTGTCCAATCGCCCCGCCATTTTCTGGTCCCTGAAGGCCCAGTTGCCGTCGTACACCCCGACCTCGCCGCCCACCGTGGTGGCGTAGCCCGTGGCATCGAACAAGGTCACGGGTCCGATCCCGTTCTTTCCCGCCGCCAAGGCTTCCCAAAAGGACTCCACGTCGTGGCCCAACGGATTGACGGTGCCCAGACCGGTGATGACGATGCGACGCATGCGATTCCTTTCCTAGACGGATGCAACCTTTTCGGAATCGGCGGTGGCGAACCTCAGGAGTGCCGAAAGGGGCCAGCAAAGGTAGGAAGTCCTCCAGAAGCGGGAAAACCGCCTTCTGGAACGGATCCGCGTCGGGCTCAGGGACGGGCGCCCAGGAACACGCGGGTGGCACCCGGGTTGTCGGGTTCGTGGGAGTTCACCAGGGGATGCCGGTCCAGCACCCGGCGCACCACCCCGGCCAGCTTCTTGGCGCCGTGGATCACGACCACCGTGCGCTTGCGCGCTTGGAAACAATCGTGGAGGAACTGGTCCAATTCCTCTTCGGCCTCGGCCACCGTGCGCAGGTGCAGGTCCAACGAAGCCTGGGGCTTGAACCAACCCGGGCCGCTCCCCCGATTCACGGGATCGTCTCCAAGGAAGCGGCGAACTCGCCGAGCACCGCTTCCGGTCCACCGTCGGCACGCACCCATCGCGGGTCCAGACGGTTGCGCAGCCAGGTCTCCTGGCGCTTGGCGTATTGGCGGGTCTCTTCCAGGATGGAACGGATGGTCCCGATGGGGAGATCGGGAACATCCAAGGCCCCGCGCAGGGTCCGGTACCCGATGCATTTCCAGCACGGAGCGGTGTCCGGGAAGCGTTGGGCAAGAGCCCGGACCTCCTCCCGCCACCCCGATTCCAGCATTCTCGCCAACCTCGCTTCCAGCCGCGAATGGAGCTCGGACCGGTTCACGGCAAGCGCGAAGACCGAAGCACCGGGGGCCAGCGCCGGGCGGGAGCGCCCCTTCACCCCGCGTCGCGCCAGGATGGCCTTCTCGAGGGCGCGGATCAGCCGGACCGGGTTCGTTTTGGCATCTGGCGGAGGCGTTTCAAGAGCCGCGAGTTCGTTCCAGAGGGAGTCCTTCCCACGGGTTCCCAGCCGCTCGGAGAGCTCCTTCCGTAGGACGGGGTCGGGAGCCGGGACGGCGGGCAATCCGTCGCGCAGGGCCTGCAGGAACTGGTTCGTGCCACCCACCGCAAGCAGATCCGGGCCGGGCAGTGACATGACCCGTTCGGCTCGGTCCAGATAGAGCGCCACCGAGTCTTCCGCATCGGGGGTCAGGTCTCCCACCAGGTGGTGTGGGACCCGTTCCAGGTCGGTCGGGCCGGGTGCCGCGGTCCCGATGGCGAGCCCGGCGCGGGACTGGCCCGAATCCGCCGACAGGATCTCCCACCCCTTGGCCTGGGCGATCTCCAGGGCGAGCCGCGTTTTTCCCGATCCGGTGGCTCCGCCCAGCAGAGCGACGATCCGCCGCCGCCGATTGCCTAGATTGGCGCTCTCCATGCCAGGAAAGATGCGCCCGATTTCGATTGCCGCCGCGAGCCTCGGGATTGTTCTTGCCGTCTTCCTGTGCTGGCGCGCCTTCCTTTTCTTTCCCGCGGCCCTGCACCGGTTCGAGAACCAACCACGAGCCGCGAACTCCGCCGGTCGCATCGATTCCTCTCTGTTCGACCAGGAGACCGCAGGTTCGGACGAGTTGGCACCGGCCCGTCGCAACCAGTCGCTGGATTCCGGCCTGACCAGGCTGCGGGACAGTCTGGGCATCTTCCGGTCGCGGATTTCGGCGGTGAGGGTGGAGGGTGCGGACGTCCCCCTCTACAGCCTCGAATTCCGGCGCGGCATCCCGCTGGTGGTGCGGGTGCGCGCCATCCTGGACACGCTGCGCGCACGTGGATTCCTGGTGGCCGAATCCAGCGAGCGGCCTCGGGCCATCTGGCCCTGGGCCGTGCGCGTCCAGCGGGGAGATACCGTGGTGGCCCTGCTGCGCGGGCGCGTTTCGGGCGACCCGCGACCGGGAACCTTCTCGCTCCACCTGGGGTTCGAGCAACCACCCGCCTCGCGGATTCCATCCCTGCGGCGATTGCCGCGGGGGACGTTGCTGGCGCTCCTGCCTTCCGCCTTCGCGGATCGGGAATTGGACGCCCAACTGGATTCCGGAGGATGGATGCCCGCGCTCGAGGTCCGGCTGGAAACCTCGCGGGATCCCGTCTCCCTGCAGAAGGATCGGATCCTCTTGCAGCATGTCCGGTCCGACCTGCGCGAGCGCCTGCTTCCCACCGATTCCTGCCGCACCGTTGCGCGCGGGCTGGTGGTCTCCGACGGGGACAGGGGATCCTCGGACTCCGCGCTCGCCCGCCGCGTGGTGGAATTCGCCGCGGAAAGGGGATGGTGGATCATGGATGCCACCGGCAATCCCGCCTCGCATCTTGCCGACCAGGCCGTCCTGGTCGGGTCGGGAACCTTGGACCCGCCTCGCCGATCGACGGAATCCGCCTCCGAGGCCTTGGAAGCGGCGGCGGAGCAGGCCGTCGAGGAGGGAGAGTCTTCGCTGCTCCTCCCGCTGGATTCGGCGACGATCGCGCGGGTCGTCGCTTACTTACCATTGCTGGGTCGAAGGGGGGTCGCCGTGGCTCCCTGGACCGTCGTGCATCGCAAAGCAAGGAGAGACTTGCCATGGTGAAGTTGGGCTTGAACATCGACCACGTCGCCACCGTCCGGGAAGCTCGCAAGGAGCGCAATCCGGATCCCGTGGCCGCCGCCGTCGTCGCGGAGCTGGCCGGGGCCCACGGGATCACGGTGCATCTGCGCGAGGACCTGCGCCACATCCAGGAGCGCGACGTGCGCCTCCTGCGGCAGACCGTCTCCACGCGCCTGAACCTGGAGATGTCCCCCACCCAGGCCATGGTCCAGTTCGCCCTGGAACTGCAGCCGGACATGGTCACGCTGGTCCCCGAACGCAGACAGGAATTGACCACAGAGGGCGGCCTCGACGTCGCGGGGCACGAACGCGAGCTGGAGAAGATCGTGCAGAACCTGCGGGCCCAGCGCATCCGCGTGAGCCTGTTCGTGGATCCGGAGGCCCGGCAGGTGCGGGCCGCCCAGAAGGTGTCGGCGGACGCCGTGGAGCTGCACACCGGCAACTTCTCCCGCGCCTTCCACGAAGGGGAATCGGACGCCGGCTACCAGGCCGAGCGTTCGCGGCTGGTCGATTCCGTGGGACTGGGAACGCGGTTGGGCCTTCGCGTCAACGCGGGCCACGGGCTGGACTACCAGAACGTGTCGCAGGTGTCCAACATCGCCGGTCTGGACGAACTCAACATCGGGCACGCCATTATCTCCCGCGCCATCCTGGTGGGCCTGGACCGCGCCGTCCGCGACATGCTGGCGCAGATCCGCCTGGGCGAATCGGAGGCCGGACGGAAGTAAAGACGCCCCGCCGGGGCGTCTCCACGTCAGGGCATCCGGCCCCACGGCATGGCGGTCACAACAACAACCACAATCCCCCCAGCACCCCCACCAGCGCCACCGCCTTCAGTCGGCGGTTCTTCTCGTGGAAGGACATCGCCCCCACCAGGAAGCTGACCACCACGTTGGAGCGCCGGATGGACGACACGATGGACACCGGTGCCGCTGGGATGGCCAAGGCGCGGAAGTAGGCCGCGTCGGCGCAAAGGAGCAGCGGTCCCACGGCCAGCGCCGCCTTGCGGAACTTGAAGGGCGTGGGGTCGCGACGTCCCAGCGCTGCCCAGAGGATTCCCTGCAGGACGGCGTTGTCCAACGTGAACCAGACTTGCATGCCCCAGGGTGGGAGGTGTTCCCGCTGGAGCAGGTTCTTGTCCCAGAGGGAACTGGCCGCCCCCAGGAACGTGGCCCCGAACAGAGCCCAGATCCACGGACTGCGCGAGAATCGGATTCCCTCGGCGCGCCCCAGCACGGAAAAGACCCAGTAGCTGCAGAGGATCAGCGCGATCCCGCACCACTGCCTGCCCGTGGGCCATTCTCCGAACAGGACGATCGCTCCCGCGACCGTGAACAGGGGCGCCGAGGCGCGCACGGGGGCGGCGATGGAGATGGGCAGGTGCTTGAGGGCCAGGAAGGAAAGCGTCCACGAAGCCGTGACGATCGAGGTCTTCGCCAGGACCAGGATCTGTCCACGGGCCCCCAGCGCCTCCACGTCCCACCCGATGCGGTGCGCCAGGGCCGGGGCGAAGAAGGTGGTCAGGAGGGCGGGGAGGACCAGCAGGACCGCGGTGCCCGAGCAGAGGAACAGCGTGGGAAGGACGGCGTTCCCATCCACGGCGGACTTCTTTCCCACGTCGTAGAAGCCCAACAGGAGCGCCGAGACCAGCGCGAGGGACATCCAGCTCATGGCGACCGGCGGGTCAGATCCCGAGCCTTCCCTCGATCCCGAAGGTGACCAGAAGGTCGGTGCCGCGGGCGTACAGCGGCTGCGCTCCCACGATCGTGCTGTACGAGTTGAACGGATCGGCTCGCACGGGGCTCCAGGAACGCTGGCGGAAATTGTCTCCGCCCAGGTAGTGGGCCCAGGGGTCGGAGAACTGCCCGAAGATGTTCTGCACCTCGGCGTAGAACCGGATGTCGCGGATGGGCGCGAGGTTGGTGGGAATGTCCAGCTCCACGCGGGCGTCGGTGCGGAACTGGTCTCCGTATTCCTTGTTCGCGATGGAGGTGGGATCGCTCAGCGGTGGCGGATCGCTCACCGATCAAGC
>CAYXXL010000027.1:0-4877 GCA_964469025.1 uncultured Fibrobacteria bacterium | reverse complement strand
GGTGCGCGCGGCGGTGTCGATGTGGAACAGGTACTCCGGCTTTCCGAAGCTCGCCGCGTGGGAAAGGATGATGGAAAAGAGGGTGTCGGAGCGGGGATGGTACTTGATCACGGTCCACGAATCGAAGTCGCGGTTGGCCTCCCAGTCCATGGTGCCTCCGTCGGCCATCTGGTAGGTTCCTTGGACCCGGGAGAAGTTGGACTCCACCTGCAAGGTGTGCCAGGTGGTCCATTTGGCTTGCAAGGTTCCACCCCAGACGGTGGCGGAATTCGCCTGGCGCGATTCGGGAAGCAGCCACAGGAAGTTGGCCTGCGGCAACTCGGGGTTCTGCAGGTCCCTCCAGTAGACCGCAGAGGTGACCTCGATGGGTCCCAGCATCTTTCCCGCGCCCAGCTTGACTTCGGTGGCGGAGGTGAGCTTGGTGCCTAAGTGCGCGAAGCTGTCCGCTTCCACGTATTCGGACTGTCGTTCCGAGAGGTTCGCGGTCCAGCCGATGCCCAGCAAGGGCGCCATCCAGGAGAGTGTGCCTTCCGCACCATTCCCGGCGCCCTGGGCCCAAAGGTCTCCCACGCTGATTCCCCAGCGGGACGAATCCTGGTCGCTCTTGTGGCGCAACCGGAACATGCCGTGGAGCCGCGAGTAGGAGAGATCGTCGGTGTGGGGCCTCGCCCCGAACAATGTCACCCGGTCGTCGTCGATCCCATGGCCCAGGCCTTGGCTGAAGAATTCTCCGAAGTTCCGGGAGTCGTCGATGTAGTCGTAGGCTCCCAGGAATTCCGGGTCCAGTCCCAGGAAATCCCAGGTGGGCTCCAGGGTGAATCCCCCGCGGCTGTCGGTGCGGTTCTGGGTCCAGGCGGCCCAGGCGGCCATGGATGCGGCCGTCAGGTTGCCGTTGCGCTGGGCGGTGTCGGAGAGTTGCTGGACTTCCGATCCCGCCACGATGCCGCCGTAGCCGTCCAGCCACCCCCACGAGGTCTGTCCCTGCACATCCGCGAAGGAGATGCCGTCGGTCTTGTTCCCCTGCTCGACGGGAACGTAGGCCGGAGTCGACAGGTGGCTAGTTGGATCCACGGTATGCGCGTAGACGCTCACGGAGTAGTCGTCCGAAGATCCCAGGGCCGTCAGCGATCCCGCGAACGGTCCGAAGCCCTGCTCGACGCGCGCATAGGCGTCGTAGGCGGACAGGTTGAGCTGCGAGGTGGCCGGTGCCGCGGAGGTCGCGTTCACTTGGGCTGCGGGTGCGACGTTGGGGGACCCCACGAAGAACCGGCTGGTCAGGTGGTTCATCAAGGTGGGATCCAGATACCGTCCGGAGATGGCGTAGGAACCGTTCCCCACCGGGCCGAACACGTCCAGCTCGCGGTTCACCAATCCCCAGGAAAGGATGAGACTCTGCATGTCGGTGGGGGGGCGCAAGGGCTGGAAGTGGAGGGCCGACGCCAAGCCCTGCTCCAGGGGGCCGCTGGTGGGATCGCTCTCCACGGTGACCCCTTGCAGCATGCGCGGGTTCAGAACGCTCTGGTTTCCAGGAAACGAATAGTCCAGATGGCGCAGGTTGGGGATCACGAAGGTTCCCAGCACCTGGGTCACGTCCGCGGTCCGGGATCCGTACACGGAAACCTCGGAAGAGAACTCGCGGACTCCCGAGACGCCGGGGAGATTGCGCAGATGGTCCTGCAGATCCATGCGCATCCCCTCCACCCTCTCCAGCTCCGCGATGCTCCCGGCGGGGGCATGCGTCGTGGCGTTGTGGGATGTGACCGTGCGTCCTTCCAAGGCGGTTCCCAGGGGGTCCATGGCCACGGAAAGGTCCAGAAGGTCGGTGACGTCCACCAGTTCCACGATCTTGTCGTGGTAGCCCTCGCGGCGGAAGGTCACCTCGATGGGGCGCGCCAGGCGAAGTTCGAAGCGCCCCTGGTCGTCGGACGACCCCAGGTAGGTGGAGTCCGCGGAAAAGATCCTCACCTTGGGGATGGGCAGATCGCTGGTCGCATCCACCGCCGTGCCGAGCACATCGGTCTCCGCAATGGACAGGGTCGAGAGCCCGAGGATAAGCAGCCAGATTTTTCCGGAGGTCATAGGGTTGGATCTCAAAATGCATTTCCAGCGGGGTTGCCGGCGTGCAATCCTCCTGCGGAATCGCGGATTTTCGGATATACATGGCCCATGTTCCAGCGTGTCCTGCATTTCCTACCCCTGTTCACCCTCGCATGTCTCGCCTCCGGGCCGGATTCCCTCCTTTGGAACCACGTGGGCTACGAACGCACGGGCCCCAAGACCGCCGTGGTGAAGAACGCATCCGGAGCCGTCGCGGACACCGGCTTCCAACTCCTGGACGCCTCCAACACCGTGGTTTTCCACGGAACGGCCTCGGCGCAGACCCTGGTTCAGGGGTGGGGGAGCGCACAGTGGAAGGTCCTGGATTTCTCCTGTTTCCAGGACAGCGGGAGGTACAGTCTCAGGCTGCTGCCCTCGGGAACCGTTTCCGACACCTTCGAGATCGAGGACGAAGCATTGCTGCGCCTCGCGGGACCTTCCGTGGTCTCCTTCTTAGACTCCATGGAGAGCAAGGACGACGGAGATCGGGCGGTCGGGTACTTCGGGCAGCCGCAGAGAGGCACGCACGACGTCTACGGTGGGTGGATGGACGCCACTGGCGACGATGGCAAGTACATCAGCCACCTTTCCTACGCGAACTTCATGAATCCCCAGCAGATCCCGATGGTTGTCTGGTCGCTTCTGCGCACGAGCCTGCTCGCGCCGAAGGCCGTGGCACCGTGGCGGAGCCGACTTCTGTCCGAGGCGGCTTGGGGTGCCGACTACCTGGTGCGGATCCAGGACACCGCCGGCTACTTCTACATCAACGTCTTCCGCAGCCACTGGAACCCGGACACGGCCAAGGCCATCTGCGCCTGGATCGCGGACTCCGCCGTCCAGGGAACCCCGACCTCCGACTACCAATCGGGATGGCGGGAGGGAGGGGGCATGAGCATCGCGGCCCTCGCCTTGGCCGCTCGCGCGGGCGTCTCCGGCGCCTACACCGGCGCCCGGTACCTGGCGGCGGCGGAGCTTGGCTTCGACCACCTCTCGGCGGTCAAGGGGAGATGGGACGACGACGGCCGCGAAAACCTGATCGACCACTACTGCGCGCTGCTGGCCGCCGTGGAGCTCTACCAGGCCACCGGAGATCCCCGCTACGCCGATTCCGCCGCCGGGCGGGCCGACAGCATCGTGGCGCGCCAGCAGGCTCCCGGCTGGTGGTTGTCCGACGCCGGGGCGCGACCGTTCTACCACGCCGTGGACGAGGGCCTTCCCCTGGTGGCGCTCTGGGCCTACCTGGAGATGGACCCGTCCTCTCCCCGTTCCGACGCGGTGCGCGCCGCGCTGGCAAAATCCGTCCGGTGGTACCGCTCGCTCACCCGGGGCGTGGCCAATCCGTTCCTCTATCCGCGCATGTACGCCCCGGACGCACCCCCTGCGGGCGTCGCTTCGCCCGGCGGGAACCTGGCCCTGGGCGCCAACGCGGTCGCCACTTCCACCCAACCGGGCTACGGGGCTTCCAACGCCGTGGACGGAAGCCCGAGCACCCGGTGGGGGGGTGCCCTGGGGGATTCCACCGCCTCGTTCACGATCGATCTGGGACGGGTCGCGGTGGTCGATTCCGTGGCCCTGGACTGGGAGGCGGCCTACGGCAAGAGGTACAAGCTCCAGCTCTCGCTGGACGACGCGAACTGGACCACGGTCTTCGCCGGAGGCGCCAAGGGCGCGGGATGGGACGGCCACGCGTTCTCCGGGGAATCGGCGCGCTTCGTGCGCATGCAGGGACAGGAATTGGTCCAGAGCTACTACGGGTTCTCCATCTACGAGTTCCAGGTCTTCGGCTCGGTCCCGCCCTCCGCCGTCCCCGTCCAGGTCCCTTCGTCCGCGCGATTCTTCATGCCCCACGACAACGAAACCGGCTACTGGTGGCAAGGAGAGAACGCCCGGCTGGGATCCCTGACGGCGGCATTCCTGCTGGCCGGACGGGATATCCAGCCCAGCTGGAGCCTGTCCGGCTCCGACTCGCTCTCCCAGGAGGGGACGGCGGGGCTCGATTGGGTGCTGGGGAAGAACACCGCGGGGGAGAATTTCATGTACGGGGTGGCAGGCGGGAACACTTCGCCCTACAACGGTGGCACGAACAGGGTGGGCGGGATCTGCAACGGCATCACCGCGAACTCGGACGCGGACCAGTCGCCCACCTACTACGACAACACCGGTACGTCCAACCTTCCCTATTTCTACTGGCATTGGACGGAACAATGGATTCCCCACGACGCCAACTTCCTGCTGGGGGCCGCGAGCGTCGCGCATCTGGTGGAATCGCCTCCCGACATGGCCGTACGACCCGGCTGCCGGCCCTCGCCTCGGATGTCCATCGTTTCCGGGGCGGGCCGGATCCGCGCCTCCCTGGCGAACACCGCCGACTGGACCCTGGTGGACCCGTCGGGCCGGGTCGGCGCGCGATCGCGGGGGACTTCGGCGAAATTCGCGCCGGGCCGCGGGACCTGGATCGTGGAGGCCGCCACTGCTGACGGAATCCGTCAAAGCGCCCTGGCGGTCCTGCCCTGACGGGAACGGATTGACCCGGTTGTCGTTCCGGCTCGCCGGGTGGTATGCTCCATGCGGGCACATCCGGTGCCAGGAGACCACAACCGTTTGCCTACAATCCTCCTCGTGGAAGACCAGCTCGTGTTCCGTGAAACCCTGGCCGAGGCGCTGGAGGACCACGGATACGCGGTGATGCGCGCGGGCGACGCCCCCGAGGCCTTGGCGGCCATGGAAGTCCAGGGGGTCGATCTTTTCCTGCTGGACGTCTCCCTCCCCGGCCAGAACGG
>CAYXXL010000026.1:0-16072 GCA_964469025.1 uncultured Fibrobacteria bacterium | reverse complement strand
TCGACGCTCCACCCTGGAAGTCCGCGTCGCCGACGCGCGCATCGGAGGGACGAACCCGATCCTGGTCCAGTCGATGACCACCACCCTGACCAGGGACGTGGAGGCCACGGTGGCCCAGACCGTGCAACTCGCGCGGGCCGGCTGCGAGCTCGTGCGGATCACCACGCCGACCCAGGCCGACGCCGCCTGCCTGGAGGAGATCGTCCGCAAGGTGCGCGCCCAGGGAGTGAAGGTCCCCCTCTGCGCCGACATCCATTTCCAGCCCGCCGCCGCCTTCGAAGCGGTCAAATGGGTGGAGAAGGTCCGGGTGAACCCGGGCAATTTCGTGGACGCCAAGACCGCATACGGATTCCAGAAGGACTTCGACGAGGCCACCTACGACCGCGGTCTGCGGAAAATAGACGACAAATTCCGTCCGCTGGTGCGGATGGCCCGGGAACGCGGAGCGGCCCTGCGGATCGGGGCCAACCACGGGAGCCTGTCCGACCGCATCTTGGCGCGCTGGGGGGACACTCCCGAAGGCATGGTGGTCTCGGCCCTGGAGTACCTGTCCGTTTGCGAGGACGAAGGGTTCGACCAGGTCGTCTTCTCCATGAAGGCCTCCAACCCCAAGGTGGTGATCCGGTGCTACCGCCTCCTCGTGGACCGGCTGGAGGCGGGCGGGCACAAGCCGTACCCCATCCACCTGGGCGTCACCGAAGCCGGCGAGGGGCGCGACGGCAGGATCAAGTCCGCCGTGGGCATCGGTTCCCTGCTGCTGGACGGAATCGGCGACACCGTCCGCGTGAGCCTCACCGAGGATCCCGTGGAGGAGATCCCGGTCGCCCGCGAGTTGGTCGCCGCCTGCCAAAGACCGTTCGGACCCGCCTCGCCCATGGACTTCCGTGGACGGGATCTGTCGGCACGCGGGCCCGCCGAAGCCATGGACCCGACCTCCTTCCACCGCCGCTCCACCTTGCCGGTGCGGGTGGGCGACGCCGATGCGGGACTCTCCCAGGCCATCCGGGTGGGCGCCGACAGATCGACGCATTCCCCGTCCAAGGACCGACCCGTGGAATGGACGGACGGCGAAGGCTCGGACCTCGTCCCCTTCGTTCTTTCCGGGTCCAAGGCACCCGCGGGTCTGGATGCTGCCATCCGTTCGGGAAGGCTGTGCGAACTGCACGTGGCGGACCTTGCCGGGCTGGATTCGATTCCGACCCTTCCTCCCTCGAACCTCTACCTGTTCTCCGTCGACCAGGGCCTGGGACCTTGGGGTGTGCGCCGCACCGTGGCCGCCTTCGAACAGGTCGGCCTGCGCCCTCCTCTGGTGCTGCGCTGGAAGCTCGACGGAACCGGATCCGACCAGCTTCGGATGGCGGCCACCTTGGGAGGACTCCTCTGCGACGGCTACGGCGATCTCCTGTGCCTGGAATCCACCGCGGAGAATCCGGTGGATCTCGCCTACGACCTGCTCCAGAGCGCGGGCGCGAGGCGTTCCAAGGCGGAATTCGTCTCCTGTCCCAGTTGCGGGCGCACCCTGTTCGACCTGGTCTCCACCTCCGCGCGCATCCGCGAGAAGACCGGCCACCTCAAGGACGTCGCCATCGCCATCATGGGGTGCATCGTCAACGGCCCCGGCGAGATGGCGGATGCCGACTTCGGCTACGTGGGAGGCACGCCCGGCGCGGTCAACCTCTACGTGGGGCGCGATTGCGTGCGCCGCGCGGTCCCCGAGGCCGAGGCACCCGATGCCCTGGTGGCGCTGATCCGGGAGCACGGTCGCTGGACCGAACCGTGACGGTCCTGGTCCTGTTGGACATCGACGGGACGCTTCTCAGCGCCTTCGGGGAAGGACGGTCGGCCTACTACGAGGCCCTTTCCTCGCTGTTCCCCGGCCGGGAATGGCCGTTGCTGGAAATGGCGGGGCGGACGGATTTCGGGATCTGGTGCGAGCTGACGGGACTGGGCGAGGGCGAGGAGTGGGATTCCTTCAAGGATCTCTACGCGCGGACCATGGAACAGCGCCTGGCCCATCGCCCGCCCGAAAGGCTGCCCGGGGTGGAATCCCTCTGCCGCGCCTTGGCGAGGGATCCGCGGTTCCAGATCGGCATCGTCACGGGGAACCTGGAAGAGGGCACGCGGATCAAGTTGCGCCACGGCGGACTCGACCACTGGTTCGCCGACGTCCCCGGAGCCTACGGCGACGGAGTCCACGACAAGGACGGCCAAGCGCGACTGGTGGTGGAAAGCGAACGGGCCGGATGCGGAGGGTCGCTGCGCGCGGTCGTGGTGGGCGACACCGTCGCGGACCTGCGGTGCGCCCGCGGTGCCGGGGCGGCATGCCTGGCCGTGCTCACCGGGGGCGGCTCCGAACAGGAATTGGCCGGCGCGGACGCGGTGTTCCCGGATCTCTCCGACACGGATTCGGTGCTGGAGACCCTCCACCGGATCGCGATGTGAAGCGGTACAGGTACAGGCTCCACGGCCTGGCGATGGAGCCTTCGGATGTCCGCGATCCCCTGGAAAAGGCCCTGCAGGAATGGAGGATACCCTCCGATGCCCTGGTGGACGCCCGCATCCTCCGCGAAAGCCTGGACGCCCGGCGGTCCAACCATCCGGTGCGGAAACTCACCCTGGAGCTCGTCACTTCCCGACCCTTCCGGCGACACCTGCTGGAGCCCATCCCCGAACCGGCACCGGATCAGGACGACCTGCTGCGGGGATCGGTGCACATGCCCGAGGTGGTCCACGTGGTGGGTTCCGGTCCGTGCGGGATCAGCTGCGCGATCGGACTTTCGGAGAAGGGCTACCGGGTGGTGCTGCACGAGCGGGGGGCGGATCTCGCGACCCGCGGCCTGGAGGCCAGGAGGTTCCTGAAGGGGGGCGGTCTGGATCCGGAGACCAATTTCCTCTTCGGGGAAGGCGGAGCGGGCACCTTCACCGACGGGAAGCTCACCACGCGCACTCGAAACCGTCTGGTGCAGGCCGCGCTCCAGCTTTGGGTGGACTGCGGGGAGGATCCGTCCATCCAGTGGAAATCCAAGCCGCATCTGGGGACCGACCGCATGCGACTCCTCGTGGCGGCGCTGCGCAAGCGCTTCCAGGCATCCGGCGGCGAGATCCGCTTCCTTTCGCGCCTCGAGGACATCGGGACCAGGGACGGGAGGATCGTCTCGGGGACGTTTTCCGGTAGGACGGAATCCGTCGAATCCATGGTGCTGGCGGTGGGGCACTCCGCCCGCGACACATGGCGGATGCTCGGCGATCGGGGCGTCTCCTTCCAGGCGAAGGACTTCGCCGCGGGAGTGCGCATCGAGCACCCCCAGGAACTGATCGACCGGCGGCAGTACGGGCCGGACGTGGATGCCCGCGCGGTGGGTGCCGCCGAATATTTCCTCACCTGCCGGACGGGTGGGGCGGGAGTCCATTCGTTCTGCATGTGCCCCGGGGGCGAAGTCCTGCCCACCACCACGGATCCGTCGGAACTGGCCACCAACGGCATGAGCTTCCGAGCCCGCGCCTCGCGCTTCGCCAACGCGGGCCTGGTGGTGCCGGTTTCCGGAGGGATGTTGTTGGATTGGGCCGTTGCCCGGGGTCTCGAAGCCGATGCGTGGACGGGCGTCGCCTTCCAGCGGAATCTGGAGCGGGACGCCTTCCAGGCTGGGGGAGGAGGCTTTCGGGCACCGGCGCAGAGGGCGGAGGACTTCCTCGCGGGGAGGGAAAGCCGGGATCTCCCGGATTCCAGCTACTCCCGGGGACTGGTTCCCTGCGACCTTTCCGCCCTTCTTCCGGCGTTCCTGGTCGAGGAGCTGCGCATGGCGCTCGTCGATTTCGACCGCAAGATTCCCGGCTTCGTCCGACAAGGTCTGATGATCGCCCCGGAGACGCGCACCAGCAGCCCGGTCCGCGTCCCGCGCGATCCCGCCACGTTGGAGGTGGCCGGGATCGAGGGCCTGCACGCCCTGGGGGAGGGGGCGGGCTGGTCGGGCGGGATCGTGACATCCGCCGCCGACGGATTGCGTCTGGCCGACCGGGCCCGGTCGAGAACGATCCACTGACGGAAAGCGGCGGCGGGAGCGCCTCAGAGCCCCACGCCGACGCGGACCATCACCACCCGGTTCTCGCGATCGCCCGTGAAGTATCCGGTCTCCTCGCCGTAGGTGAGGATCTCTCCGCGGAAGATCTTGAAGACGGTGCCCGATACCATGAACGTGGGGTAGCCGCCCTTGAAACCCGCCGAGATCCTTCCCACCAGCAGGTAGGGGATCACCGTCTGCGTCCATTCGGCCCCGAAATCCAGCTTCGACAGCGGTTTGTACCCCAGCGTGTCGTAGAGCATGTTCTCCATGGAGACGCCGAAGTTGATCTTGCGCGCCCAAAGACCGTTGTTCTGGAAGATCTTGGGCGCCCAGGCCGCGCCCATCGTGAGGTCCGGAACCACGAATTTCTTGTCGAGCCTCATCCCCAGGTCCTGGACCGAACCTCCGAAGCGCAGACCGGGAGTCTGGAACCAGAGAAAACCCAGATCGAGGCCGTAGCCCCAATCGTCGGTGTTGCGCAGTTCGGACCCGGTGTTCAGCAGGAGCCGGACCGGCGCGCTGGAAACGGCCGATCGCAACTTCACCAGATCGTATTCCCGCTCCGCCGAGGAGACGGCGACGATCCGGTACCCAAGCCCCAGCGACAGGCGGTCGTCGATGAAGGAGCGCGCGGTGCCCGCCTCGACGGCGCTGGTGGTGGTGAGCTTCATGATGGCCTTGGGAGTCACGGCCCCGTGGTCCATTTCCAAGGTCACGGCGTCGCGGCTCCAGAAATCGGCGCCGATGTCGTGCAGCGCCCCGCCCGCGTCGACGGATCCGTCCACCGGCAGGGGCTTGAAGTTGAACTGGTACAGGTCGTTGAGCATCTGCTGGTTTTCCAGCAGCACCGTGGGATTGCTCGTTCCGCTGTCGATGGTGCCGCGGTAGCGGTTCCAGAAGCGCCAGATGTTCAGCAGGTTCTCCGGACCGGGATCGAAGGCGCCCAGGGCCCAGGTCTCCATCTGGTCGCGCTTGTACCCGAGGGAATCCAACGGGGCGAAGCCGTCCCCCGGCCAGCTGATCTGGGTGAGGCCCGCGGGGTTGATGTGGAGGGCGTCGCCGTCGTCGGCCACCGCGACGCCGGCCCCGCCCATGCCCAGGGAACGCCAGGAAAGGTCGACGGGGGCTTCCGTGGCGGCGGCGACGGAAATCGACACCAGGGGGACTAGGAAGTCGAGCCGGCTAGGGAAGTACGACATTGTTCCAGCATCCTCCCACGAGTTTCTTGCCCACGCGCACCCGCGACGTGTCCGGCGGCATGGCCAGCACCTTCTTGCGGACCTCGATGATCCCGAGCGTCCGCACCTGCAGGTAGTTCACGGCCGAGGCCACGTCGGAAACCGTGCAGGTCGAGGTGCTGCCGTTGGCGAACGTGCACTGGTTGGAGCGCACGATCCTGGACCAGATCGTGTCGTTGCCCACCGACGGGTCGTCCCATCGCACCCATCTCAGGCCCTGGAAGAGCTTGAGCAGTCCCGTGGAGTTGGCCCAGGTCAGCGCCGACGCCTCGTCGTTTCCGGGCACCAGAGCCAACTGCCCGCCGACGATCTGGAAGCGGTCGTGGAGGAATCCGTCGGGAGGGGTGATCAGGGCCGGGGCGCCGACGACCACCGGGGGACCTTGGCGCAGGCCCACGCGGCCGTCCTCGTCGATCAGGCTGTCGCCGTCGTTGTCGAGACTGTCTCCGAAGATCTCCTCGTTGATGCAGCCGTCGCCGTCGTTGTCGAGGCTGTCGTTGATCAGGTAGAAGCTCGTGGAAGACCCCAACTGCTGGATGAACGTCTGCGCGCTCTGGTTGATCGCGTTGGTGGTGCTGTCCGAGGCCAGGTTTCCGGTGGAATTGTTCGCGGTACCCGATACCGAGGAGACGAGCTTCTTGAGGAGGGTGGTGTCCTGCGCGATGGTGGAGACGTTGGTCAGGATGCCGTTGATGTTGTTCTTGGTGGAATCCGCCAGGGCCCCGGTGACGCTGTCCACCGTTCCCTGCTGGATCAACTGCTGGGCGCTCAGCTGGAGACTGCTCGAACTGGTGTCGGAGGCGACGATGTTCATCAGCTTCAGGCCGGCCAGCTCGCCGGGCTCGATGATGGTGTCGCGGTTGGCGTCGATGAGGAGGAAGTAGGTGCTGTTTCCCAGCAAGGTGGTGAGATCGTTCTCGATCAGGTCGCGGGGGAAGACCTTGTCGGTCTTGCCCAGCGAGTCCCGGGTGTCCAGCCGCTGGTAGATGGAGGCCACCCGCATGAGGGGGCGGTAGATGTTCGTCAGTTCGGTGTCGCTCAGTCCCAGCAGGATCCCGAGCTTGGAAGCGTCGGGAGCGTTGGAGATGGAATCGACCAGTTTCACGAGGTTCGAGATGGAGAAGCTGTCCCGGCCAAGTTCCGCCTCGGCCAGCCCTTCGTAGGCAAGCGACTTGGTGGAGTCCAGGAGGAGGGCCTTGGAGAAGTCCAGCCAGGCGTCCGTGAAGTTCTGGGCCTGGAGCGCGCGCTGGCCGGCATCCACCAATTCGTCGGCGTTGTTGCTCGGGTAGGTCCCGGTCCCGGAAGGATTGAAGAGGTTGCAGCCGGAGACCAGGCCGGCCGCGGCGAGCGCCACGAGTGAGGAGGCGCACAGGCGGAAACGATCGGTCATGGAATTTCTCCTAACCTGGGAAGTTTCGCATTCCCGGGCGGCTTCAGGCAACCGGATCGCGGAAACACCGTTCGCAGTTCCCGTCATGCCGAGCTCCCCGAGTCGGCCAGGACCAAGGCCACCGACTCCAACAGGGCTCCCAAAAGGAAGGGCTTGGCCAGCGCGGCCTCGAACCCGAAATGGCGGGAATCCGCCATGAGGGGATCGGAGGAATCGCCCGAGCAGGCGATGATCCGGGCGCCGGGATCCAACTTCCGGAGCAGGCGCGCGAATTCCAGGCCCCCCGGACCGTCTCCCAGGGTCAGGTCGGTCAGCGCCAGTCGGAACGGGGCGGGCCCCGACAATTCCCGGTGCCACAGGCCCAGCGCCTCGTGCGCGGTGGACACCGAGTCCGTGACGTAGCCCTTCATTCCCAGGAATTCCTGGAGCATCCTGCGCAACGGCGCCTCGTCGTCGAGCACAAGGATCCTCGTTCCCGCGGTCGCTCCCGTTTCCGGCATGGGTCCCAGCATGCCACTTCGAGCCCCGCGGCGCAACAGGAAGATGCCGAGCGGAGCTACGGCACGCGCACCAGAGCGAGCGGGAAGACCTTGTTCAAGATGACGGTGGGCGGGTTCGTCACGGAAGTCAGGAGGACACGCATCAGGTAGACCCCGTCCGGCGCGGCCTTGCCCCGGGAACGGCCATCCCAGGCGAGCCAGATTTTGGCATTCCCGCGCGAGTCCGTGGGGACCAGTCCTTGGGAGATTTCCTTGTCCACCGATGGGATGGACATGCCCGCCACGAAGACCCCCAGGTTGTCGTAGACGAAGACCGCTCCCGCCACTCCCGTGGAGAGGTGGATCTCCAGGCCGGTGTAGGCGGAGGTGTCCTGGCTGGTGGCGGTTCCTCCCAACGCGGTCCAGGACCCGCCGACGTTGCGCGTCAGGATCTGCAGGTCGGGGTCCGTGGTGACGGATGTTCCGTTCCCGGCGTGGAATCCCTGGCGCACGATCCAGCTCAGATTGGGCGGGAAGGGTCCGCGCTCCACGGGCGCCCAGTGCGCGAAGCGCAGGGGCACGTTGCCCGCGGTGTCGCCGGCCGCTCCGGTCGGCGAGGCGGTCAACCGGATGGAATCCAGCGCATCGGGGAGGAAGGTGGAGTCCACCAGGAAGTACAGGTCGCGATTGTCCACCGGACCTCCGGCTGCGGCGTCCACCGGCGTGCCGAGGGAATCGATCGAAGCCCGGCCCCAGGAGACCCAGGGGAGTCCCGAGTGCGGAAGGAGCGGCTCGGAGACCCGGACCCTCAAGGTGTCCAGGATGGAAGCGGAGGAGGCGTAGCGCAAGGTCGCGTCCACGATCACGGGCACCACTCCGTCGCGGACGGCGAACGGGATCCAAGCCGTGTCCCGGCCATGGACGATCTCCATCTGGCCGAGGTTCGCGCACCCCGCCGCCGGACAGCTTGTGGCGCCGAAGGCGAAGGGGGGAAGGGGCACCGAGACGCTTTTGCCCGTCGCCGAAAGCGGCACGGTCCTGGTTTGCATCACCCCGTCCGTGTCGGGCCATTCGACGCGGACCCCCTGGAACTCGCTCGCGTCGACCGGGAGTTGGAGCGAGAGCAGGTCGGCCCGTCCGTCGGCGTCGGAGTCCATCAGAAGTCCGGTCACCGTCGGCGCGGAAATGGAGACGGGGCTCCATGCGGCTTGGGCCCGCAGGCTGTCGGTGGTCGCGATGAACGATGCGTTCCGCACCGGGGCCCAGCCGCTCACCAGGAAGGATGCCGTTCCGTCGGACAGATCGAGCCGGGTGATCGGGTTGTCCAAGGTGTCCTGGAACAGGAGATGGTCGGAGGAAGCGGAGAGAGTCAACGAGTCCACGCAAGCCGAGCAGAGGCCGGACCCGGTGAGCACCTCCACGCGGATCCGTTCGGTCTGGCCCATGGCCAGGTTCAAGGGGGGAACCGAGTCGAAGACGGTGCCGCTGGAATCCACGAAGACCAAACGGGGGGCCGCGATGTGGACCGACCGGTGCACCGCCAGGGGAGAGGAGTCGGAGAGCGCCGCGATGGAGGTGGAGTCGATGGGAAGGGCGGAGATGGCCCAGAACTCGGCCTTGCCTCCCACCAGCGCGATCGAGGAGATGGTCGGCCCGGTGGGGGAGGCGAGCAGGCGGAGATGGGCGTTGCCGGCGGTCAACGAGACGTCGTCGGTGCAGGTGGAGCAGAAGGCGTTGCCCAGGTAGGCCTCGAGGAATACCGGTACGGCCTGGTCGACGTCCGCGGTCAGGGTGCCCAGGGTGAAATCGGTCCAGGTGGCGTCGGTGAAGCGGATCCCGCGCCCGGAGAAGACCAGGGAGGGCGAGACGTCGACGGAATCCCCGACGCTGTCCCGCAACGCCAGCGTCCAGCTTCCCACCTGAACGCCCTCCGCCCAGATGCGCACCGGCTGGCCCTTCGGGCCGGTGCGGAGGATGGTGCCCGCGGTGATCGGCTGGGAGAGCAGGCTGTCGCCGAACAGGGAAAGTCCCGCCGGCGGAACCAGGGTGAACGCCACCCCGGCGGTGTCGCGCTTCCCACCTTGCGTGGTCATCACGTCCAGGGGTGCGGCGGTTCCCACGGGACCGGAGTAGGGAGAGGGATTCAGGTACTTGGGAACGAGCGGGAGGGGTGCCGAGAACGCGAAGGGCCATACGTCGGTGCTGTCCCCGCGGGCGGTGCGCAGGATCAGGTTCCACGAGCCGGGCTGGATCCCTTTTGCCCACAAGCGGACGGGTCTGCCGTTGGCGTTGGTGTACAGGGTGTCGTTCGAGGGAAGGGGCTGCGCGAGCAGACTGTCCAGGAACATGGATATGCCGGCGGGTGGCACGAAGGTGAATCCCGTGGCGACGGAATCCGGCGCGCCGGAAAGCGTCGCGACCACCTGGACGGGGAACGCGGTGCCGACCAGGGAGGAGTCGGGGACGGGAGACAGGTACTTGGGGAGCGGAGGGGGTGGGACCGTGAAGGGCACGTCCTTCGTCGTGGAAAGGTTTCCCTGCAAGGCGATGTGCAGGACGTAGTTCCCCGGTGCCAGCCCCGCGATGGCGGCGCTGTCGAGCGTCACGGTTCCCAGGTCCGGGGTGATGGTGATCCCTCCGTACCAGTTTCCGGCGACCAGATTCTGGGCGCCGTCCAGGTTTCCTCCGGTCAAGCTGAACTGTCCCAGCGCGAGGCGGCGGGAGGACGAGGCCTCGCAACTGGTGCCATTGGTCTGGCTCACCCAGAGCGAGTAGAGGTTCTTGCTCGGGCCCAGCAGCGAATCCGTGGTGGTGAAGGTGGGCAAGGTCCGCAGATTCATGGACGTGCTGATCTTGATGGAGGACCCGGGGTCGTGTCGTTCGCAGTAGAACATGTCCCACGGGTAGGACTGGCCGACGGCCAGTTTGAGCGTGTCCAGGCTCACGGCGGCGGATTCCGGGAAGTGGGTTCCCCCCAGGTCGACTTCCAGGAGGTTGTTGATGAAGAAATAGACGTCGTCGTCGCCCTCGAAGTCGAATTTCTGACCGACCTTGTAGTTGAAGGTCCCGTGGAGCTCCATGCAGAAGTTGAAGTTGTGCATGAGACCGTCCTGACCCCGGTACTGCACGTTGAAGGGGTTGGGTTTTCCGTTGGGCAGGGTGGTGAAGGTGTCGATGGGGTAATAGTTGGGGTTGGCGTAGGTGTAGTTTCCGGTGCTGTCCAGCTGGAGGGGGATGTCGATGCAGGTGGCGGCGCTCTGGGTGTAGGTCGGGTCCGTGGTGAACCAGTCGTTGGCCATGCGCAGGGAGTCGCCCTTGTTGCAGTTCACGTCGATCTTGTGGGTGGGGATGGGTTTGCGGTTGGGACCGAGCACGGACTGGACGTAGCCGGTGCCGGGACAAAGGCCGGCGCCCTCGAAGCTGGGATCGGAAGCGTTGAAATCCCGGACGATGGCGGCCAGCTCCACCAAGGTGCAGACCCCCTGGGTACCGTCCCAGGCCCATGTGGGGTTGGGAGCACCACCGGTCGTCTGTCCAAGCCACACGGTGTCGTGGTTGGCCACCACGCTGGAAAGGTCGATGTAAATGGGTGAATTCAATCCGCCGAATCCCCAGGTCTGCCCCGTCACCGAGGAACTGACCAGGATCGACGGAGGAACCCGGTCGTACCAGACCAGTTGACTCCAACCGCAGAGGTCGGTGCGCACCGCGGTGGGGTAGTGGACGGTGTCCCCTTGGAACTTCACCAAAGGCCGGTCCAGCTTCGGACTTCCATCCCATGGATTGAAGATTTCCAGCACGAACGGAGTCGGCTGCCGGGAACCGGCCATTGGCTTTCCCGATGGCTCGGGGTTGGCGACCACCCAGATGGAGTCGCCGCGTGCCCAGGCAGTGTCGTAGACGCCGGGCGCGGGCGCGGCGGAAACTCCGGAGACACCCAGGTAGGAAACCGTTCCACCGACGGAGTCCCGGAACAGCAGGCTGGCCGAGGTCAGTCCGATGGCATAGCGCCAGAACCATCCCGGGGAACCGGCAACCGGGTGCATGGTCGCCCAGGGGCCGCCCTGCACCTGCAAGGATGGGGCGGTCGCGGTCTTCCCTTGCCAGGGATTCCAGAGGAAGACCGTCAGTCGCCCGGGCGCCGTGGAAGAAATGATGGCCGGCCCTCCCGGGAGCGGGCTGGGTACGATCCACACGGTGTCGGAAGTCGCCCAATACACGCCCAGGTTGAAACTGCCTTGGCCGCCCAAACCGCTCGTGTCGTAGGTGCTCCAATCGTCGCGAATGAAGCTCACCCCTGTGTTGGGGACGGAAATGGAGTCCGGTGCGGTCCACTCGAGCCAAGGCGTGCCGGGCACCACGTGCAGCAGGGCGGAGTCCGATCCCATGGAGTAGGAGACTGGATAATAGCTGACCACGGACACCTGGTGCGCCATGGGCAGACCCAGCGCCACCGTGGAGTCGACCCCCCAGGGATTGAACAGCATGATCACCTTCGCGCCCGCATGGGCGGAGGCGGTGGCGAACGCCACGATGAGGAACGAAAGGATCTGTCTTCTGGTGAACGCCACTTCCTACCTCGTTTGGCCCCTTGGAAATCCGACCAGGAGGTCGGAACCGGAGCTGAGGATACGATACCGGCCAGGGTGGCATTTCCGCAAGACGAACGAGGGGGCAGATGCAGGAAGAGTTTTCCGCCCGATCACGAGGTCGTGGCGATGCCGTGGGAGCGATTCCCCGGGAGACGGGAATCCCGAACTCTTTCGCCCATGGATTTTCGAGCGCATGGGCATTAGGTTCTTCCCCCATACGATGGAGCGGATCCCAAAAGAACTTTGTTCCAGGTTGGCGGTGGCGAAATCCGTGGCGGTCCTGACCGGCGCCGGAATTTCGGCCGAGTCCGGAGTGCCCACGTTCCGGGAAGCCCAGACCGGACTGTGGGCCCGATGGCATCCAGAGGACCTGGCGACCCCGCAGGCTTTCCAGCGAAATCCCCGGCTGGTGTGGGACTGGTACCGATGGCGCCGCCAGTTGGTCATCGATGTCGAACCCAACTCCGGGCATCTGGCGCTGGTGCAACTGGAGCGCAGGGTGTCCAAGTTCCATCTGGCCACCCAGAACGTGGACGGCTTGCACCGCCGGGCGGGTTCCCGGAACCTCTCCGAACTGCACGGGAACCTGTTCCGCGACCTTTGCGCCTACGAGGGGACCGACGTGGATCTTCCCGAAGGCCTTGCGGAGGTCTTGCCGCGCTGTCCCCGATGCGGTGGCCCGGTGCGGCCCGGTGTCGTCTGGTTCGGGGAGCCGCTTCCCGAGGCGGAACTCATGGCCTCCGAATCGGCCGCCGGGGGATGCGACATCTACCTGGTGGTGGGAACGTCCGGCCTGGTCCGACCCGCCGCCGGTCTTCCGCTCCTGGCCCTGCGCTCGGGGGCCTTCGTGGTCGAGATCAATCCGGAAACCACTCCTCTGACGGATTCCGTTCATTGCACGATCCGCGCCGCCGCCGATGCCGTGCTGGTTTCCCTCCTGGAATCCCTGGCATGACCTGGGACCTCCCCGAATCCGACGAAGATCTCCTGGACGAGTGCGAGGTGCAGGTCTTCCGCTCCTCGGGTCCCGGAGGACAGCACGCCAACAAGACCGAATCCGCCGTGCGGATGCGCCACCTGCCGTCCGGTGCCGTGGTCCAGTGCCAGGAAGAGCGAAGCCAGCACCTCAACAAGCTGAAATGCCTGGCGAGGCTTCGGGAAAAGATCGCGGGCTTGAACCACCGCGATCCCCCCCGCATTCCCACCAAGCCCACCGGAGGGTCCAGGCGCAGAGGCCGGATCGCCAAGAAAAGGCGCTCGGGTCTGAAGCGCGATCGGGGGAATCGGGACTGGAACGCGGACTAGGCCTTCTGGGCGTTCACCAACCCGAACTATATTCTCCCCTTCCCACCGGCAAAACAACCGGCACTCCGGAGCGCTCCAATGGGTTTGACCAAAAAAGATCTGAAGTTCTTCGAGGAACTGCTCAACGAGAAGAAGGAAAAGCTTCTTCAAGAGCTGGGCAACCTCGAGACGTCCACGGTGGGCAAGAATCCCCTGGAACAATCCGGCGATCTGTCGGGCTACGCGTACCATCTCGCCGACCAGGCGGCCGATGCCATGGACCGCGAGCACGCCTTCGCCATGGCGTCTCGCGAGAGCCGCTACCTGCTGTACATCAACGAAGCCCTGGATCGCATCAAGGACGGCCTGTTCGGCGTCTGCAAGAAGTGCCGGAAGGTTCCGCACGCGAAGAACCCCGATCCCCCTTGGATCACGAGGCAGCGGCTCGAGGCCGTCCCCACCGCGACCCTGTGCATCTGGCACAAGGCCGAGGCCGACGCCTCCAAGCAGCAGCAGAAGGAGAAGGAGTAGTCCTTCCACGGCCGCCCCTGGTGAGGGCCGGTCCTCCGTTCAAGCCTTGGGACGACCCAACCGGATACCCATGTCGATGGAGGTGGAAACCTTCAGTTCGTGCGCGGCGTATCCCTTCGCCGCGATCTGCGTGAAGACGTCGTTCACATCCAAACCCAGCGCCGGTTGGCCGCGCTCCAAGTGGACCTTGCTCTTGTAGGGCAGGACCTTGTGCAGGTCCTTGTCCAGGTCGGCCGGGAACGAAAGATCCAAGGGATTGGTGCCTGCCGGCACGGAAATCAACTTGGTGCGGTCGACGGAGCTGCGGTAGATGTCGATGTCCAGGACTTCCGGGGGATCCTGGTCCGGACCCGATTCCGGGTTGGTTGATTGGATGCGCATGGGAGGGGGTGTCTCCATGGGAGGATTTGGCTTACAGGTGGAAGGGTGAAAACGAACGGAATCTAGAACTTCCTCGTCCATCCAAAGGTCCACCGCCTCCCAAACCTGTACCTTCCGGGCGAGGAGGTACAAGAATGAGATTCAAAACCAAAGCCATCCTGGTCGCAGCCGTCGCCATCCTGGGGACCGTGGCCAATGCCGAGCCCCCGGCCCCGAAAAACGCCCTGGATTTCCGTGTCAAGGACATCGACGGGAAGGACGTGGACCTGGGTATCTACCGCGGCAAGGCGGTGCTCGTCGTGAACACGGCGAGCAGATGCGGACACACCCCGCAATACGCCGATCTCCAGGCCCTTTGGACCAGATACAAGGATTCCGGTTTCGTGCTCCTGGGCTTTCCCTCCAACGACTTCATGCACCAGGAACCCGGCTCGGACTCGGCGATCAAGGAGTTCTGCACCTCCAAGTACCACGTGACCTTTCCCATGTTCGACAAGGTGGACGTGAAGGGTAGGGACCAGATCCCCCTCTACGCCTACCTGACCGCGCAGGACACCAAGCCCACTGGCAAGGGTGACATTTCCTGGAACTTCGAGAAGTTCCTGATCGGTCGCGACGGAAAGGTCGCGGCGCGCTTCAGCCCGGGCACGTCGCCGTCGGATTCGTCCGTCGTGCGCGCGATCGAAGCGGCGTTGGCCAGGAACCCCTGACTCCACCGGGCAGGGTTACTGCGTCTGCAGCCAGTTGTAGTAGACCCCGGTGGACAGGAACGGCGTTCCCGGGGGCATGTTGTTGATGTCGTTGAAGCGGGGATCGTAGCCCCAGTTCCGGACCGGCGGCTTGAAGAATCGGGTGCTCCAGATCACCGAATCGGCCCTCATCCTCAATCCCTGGGTGGTCTCGTTCCACATGCACACGAAGCTCCCGCGGAAACGGACCGTGTCGGCGGAGAGGTTTTCCAGGAAGCGGATGGTGTTGTGCCAACCTCCCTCGTAGTGGGCCTCGAAGTAGGGCTCCGTGTTGTCGGTGGCCAACGGCGGCAGGTAGATGGAGTCCGTGGGCTTGTTTCCGGTGAGGATCGCCGCGTTCAAGGTCATCTTCATTCCCGCGCTGGCCACGTCCGTGTAGCCGGAAATTGTTTCCGCGTCCGCACCGGTCAGCCAGTTCGCGTTGAAGAAGCTCTGTTCGAAGGTCCCGTTCATCCCCTGGGCGGCGTAGTTGTTGTTGTCCCAGCTGGGACTGAGCATGGTGAACGCGTCGGAGGCGATCATCGCGTTGCAGTATTTCTCGGAATCCGGTACGGTTCCCTGGTAGTCGACTGGTTTGCAGGTGCTTCCCGGGGAAGCGGCGTTGAAGTTCCCGTCCAGGTAGATGGGATTTCCCGAGGCGATGCTCACGTTGTGGCGCAGCGGGGAGGCGTTCACGAGCTTGAAGGCGTCGATGACCGTGTCGAGCCGCTTGCCCCGGTCCGGCACCATCAGGACCGAGTCGTAGAGGTAGAAGATGGAATCCGAAGTGGGCCCGATCATCTGGGCGACATCCACGGTCCACGCCTTGACCCAGCGGTCCTCGCGGCGATCGAAGAACACGGTGGGCCCGGTGATCCACGAGGGTTGGCCGGTACCGGGGCGGCTGTTGACGAACCGGTCGGCGGGACTCGCGACCAGGCAGTCGAATTTCTGGGTCCGTAGAGCGACGGGCTCCGATCCGTTGCAGGGCTTGATCAGGTCGTGGGGAACCGCCCCGCCGATGGGCAGGTTCAGCTGCGGCGTGCCCTGGTTGATGTTGTAGACCCCTCCCACCGCTCCCGGGCGCGTGGCATCTGTCATCTGCGCCAAGGTGGTGCCGAGTCCCGATTGCGGCTGGGCGGGGACGATGCCGGGAGAGGAGTAGTAGAAGATCTGACCGTAGGGAGGGCCCTCGATCCAGTGGTAGATGTTGAGATGGACGGTGACAGGACCTTGGATGGAAAGACTGCTCGCGACCCCGTTTCCGCTGTAGGCGCGGAAGTAGGCGTTGCCGTTGGTGTGGACGGGCCCCTGGATGGTCATGGCCGGTCCGGGAGTGATCTCCAGGTTGCCTTGGTAGAACACCCCGAACTGGAACAGCGGGACCT
>CAYXXL010000025.1:0-16192 GCA_964469025.1 uncultured Fibrobacteria bacterium | reverse complement strand
AAGGCCCGCATCGGCCGCGAGTTCGAGTACAACGACGAGCAGAACTGGCTCACCGTGACGTTTGTCATCGACGAGGGCCCGCGCTACAAGGTGCGCGAGGTCCGCCTGCTGGGGAACACCAAGTTCACCACTCCGCAGCTGCAAGAGCACCTGACGCTCAAGGGCACCGAATTCTACGACCAGGCCAAGATGAACAAGGATGTGTCGCTGATCCGCGACATTTACGGCGGCCAGGGCTATATTTTTGCCGATGTGCAGGCCGAACCGCGGTTCCTGGAGGAGCCCGCCGTCCCTCCCCACCGCGACGAAGTCACCCGGTCCATCCAGGCCGGGATCGATCCCGCCGCCTGGGCCGAAGTCCGAGGCTGGAGCGTCGGGGAACTGCGGGAACGGATTCTCGCGGCGGAAGGCCCCACCCTCCTGCGCTGGGGAAGGGGACTTCCTTCCGAAGCCATCGCCGCCGTCGCCAAGTTGATGTCCAACCTGGATCTGGTGTCGGCCGCCGCCAAGATCGCCGTGGATGTGCGCTGCCGGACGCGACTGGGCGGTGCCGGGATCCTCTCCAGCCGACTGCAGCCCAACCACCCCACCGACGACCTGGCCGGGATCCTCGCCTCCTTGCGCGAAGGGCTCTCCTACGCCTGCGGCGACGCGGTGGTGGGGATCAATCCGGCGGACGACTCGGTGGGCGCGGTGCGACGCACCGCCGATGGCGTGAGCGAGCACGTCCACGACGTGCTGGGCGTGCCCACCCAGGTCTGCGTCCTGGCCCACGCCACCACCCAGATGGAGGTGCTGCGACAGGGAGGCAGGCTGGATCTGGTGTTCCAGTCCCTTGCCGGCACCGAAGACGGCTGCAGGTCCTTCGGGATCTCGGGACAACTTCTGTCCGAAGCGCGCGCCTGCCAGAAGGAGCTGCGCCCGGAGCTCGGCCAGGTGATGTACTTCGAGACCGGCCAGGGGTCGGAGCTTTCCGCCGGGGCGCACCACGGGATCGACCAGCTCACCCTGGAGAGCCGTTGCTACGGGCTGGCCCGGGTCCACGACCCGTTCCTGGTGAACACGGTGGTGGGGTTCATCGGGCCGGAATACCTGGCCGACGGCCGCGAGGTGGCCCGGGCGGGCCTGGAAGACCACTTCATGGGGAAGCTCCACGGACTGCCCATGGGGGTGGACGTCTGCTACACCAATCACATGGACGCCGACCAGAACGACCTGGAGAGCCTGGCCATCCTGCTCGCCGCCGCCTGCTGCACCTTCTTCATGGGCGTGCCTCTGGGCGACGACGTCATGCTCAACTACCAGACCACCAGCTTCCACGACCTGGCCGCCCTGCGCGAGACCCTGGGCAGGCGCACCGCTCCCGAATTCGAAGCCTGGATGGAAAAGGAGGGGGTTTTGCGCGACGGCCTCCTGACGGAATCCGCGGGCGACCCCACTCTGTTCGAATCGCGCCGGAGATTCTCGTGAACTGGGCCCTCCCGGAAATCGTTCCGGCCCTGCGCCGGTCCACTCCGGCCAGGATCCTGGCGGGCCGGGCGGGCACGCGACCCACCACGGCGGAACTCCTGCGCTTCCAGGTGGACCACGCCGGCGCGCGCGACGCCGTGCGGACATCCGTGGACCACGAACTTCCCTCGCGCCTCGAATGCTCGCTGGAGC
This sequence comes from uncultured Fibrobacteria bacterium, assembly GCA_964469025.1. Lineage (GTDB taxonomy): Bacteria > Fibrobacterota > Fibrobacteria > UBA5070 > UBA5070 > UBA5070. The sequence continues at coordinate 14,530 of CAYXXL010000025.1, read as the reverse complement.
TTCACTCCGCCGCCCACGACAAGACCGAATACCTGCTGGACCCCGATGCCGGTCGGAGACTGCGCCCGGGAGAGGACGAAAGGACCCGCTCGGCCCTGCAATCCTCCGCACAGGTCCTGGTGGCCGTCGGAGACGGACTCTCCTCCGCCGCCGTGGAAGCCCAGGTGCCCGTGCTCCTTCCCGCCCTGTTGGACTGCCTGCGCGCGGAGGGCTTCGAATCCGTGGCCGGCCCCGTCTTCGTCCATCTGGCCCGCGTGGGAATCCTGGACTCGCTGGGCGAAATCCTGCGCCCCGACGTGGGAATCCTGCTGATCGGGGAACGACCCGGACTCGCGACCGCGCTCGGCCTCTCCGCCTACCTGGGATTCCGTCCACGCCTGGGCCGCACCGACGCCGAGCGCAACGTCCTGTCCAACATCCACCAGGGAGGGATCCCTCCGCTGGAAGCCGCCGCCGTGGTGGCCGGATGGGCCGCGTCCATGCGCCGGCAAGCCGGGAGCGGCGTCGGTTTCTGTCCGGAGGCCTGATTGGTCTCCCTGGGGGTGGACGTGGGCACCACCACCACCCACCACGCCCTCTGGAGGCTGGAGCCGATGGGAGCTTCGTGGGGGCCCGCCGAGTTCCTTTCGGAGAGCCCGATCCTGGAAACCCCCTGGAAGGACGACGGCAGCCTGGACGTTTCGGCGCTAGTCGGGTGGCATCGTGACCTTCTCGCGAAATCCACGGTCCGCTTCGGTCTGCCCAAAATGGGTACCGCCCTGGTGACCGGAGAGGCGGCGCGGCGGCCGGAGGCCCGATCCGCCCTGGATGCCTTGGGGACCCTGTGCGGAGGCCTGGTCGGATCGCTCGCGGGGGGAAGGATCGAGTCCCTCCTGGCCGGACGGGCGAGCGGAGCGGAAGCCGACGCGCGTGCCCGGCTTCGCCGGGCGGCCTGCCTGGACATCGGAGGCGGCACCGCCAACGCCGCCGTGTTCCACCCAGACGGCGGGCATCGGCTCGCCAATCTGCGCCTGGGTGGAAGGATGATCCGGTTGGGCCGCGCGGGCGAAATCCTCCGGGCCACGGCACCTGCGCATCATCTGGCCCGGGAAGCGGGACTCTCCCTGGAGTTGGGACGGATCCTGTCAGAAGGGGACCGGAAGACCCTGTGCCGCCGCGCCGCGGCCATCTGCCTGCGCGCCCTGGACGGAGACGCCCCGGCGTGGGCCTGGGACGCTCCCTGGGACCGTCCGCCCGGTGGTTGGGACCTGCTCTACCTCTGCGGGGGTGTCGGGGACTGCGCTCGCCACCCTCCCTCCGATCCCCTGGCCTGGGGGGATCTCGGACCGGAGCTCGCGCAGGCCTTCGTGGAGCAGGTGTCTTCCGCGCGCCTGCGGTTTCCCGAGGGCCAGGCCATCCGAACCACCGTGACCGGCGTGGCCTCGCGACTTGCCCGGCTTTCCGGAAGCACCGTCTGGGACGGACGCGAGGGAACCGCGCTGCGCGGCTTGCCGGTGATGCGACTGGACCTGAGACAATTCCCGTCCCAACCATTTTCGCTGCCGGATGGAAACCTTGGGCAGGCCATCGCCTGGTGCATTCTCCTTCCAGACCCGTTGGACTGGAAACTCCTGCGATCCATCGCTTCCTTCCTCGGCGGCTTGTCGGTCGCGCATCCGCTTGTGGTGCTCGTTTCCGACGACCATGCGCGCGCGTTGGGCCAGGCTCTCCGTCTGGAAGCGCCGGGCCGGGAGACCTTGGTCCTGGATCGATTGGTCGCCGAAGCTGGGGACTTCCTGGACGTGGGCCCCGCCCTGGCCAACGGGTCGGTCGCGGTTTCGCTGCGCTCCTTGAATTGGCAATGAAATACTTGTCAGTCCGTCATTCGCATTGCTGCCAGATCTTGACAATCCAGGGTCGAGGGATTTCCTCGAATGGCGGTATCGAGGGCTGGCATCGGTATTGATGATCCGTCTTTGGCGGTCGGGAAATGTTTCCCAACCCGTTTTGGAGGTTCCCATGGACGCGGATGAACTACGGCTCCAGGAGATGGGCTACAAGCAGGAGCTTTCGCGGCGGATGGGGGCGTTCTCCAACTTCGCCATTTCCTTCTCCATGATCTGCGTCCTGGCAGGTGGGATCACGGCTTTCCCGTCCGCCCTCAGCGCGGGAGGCGGACTCTCCATCGGCATCGGCTGGCCCGTGGGCGCCCTGTTCGCCGCAGTGGTGGCTCTGGCCATGGCCCAGATCGCCTCCAGCTTCCCGACGGCTGGCGGACTCTACCACTGGAGTTCCATCCTGGGAGGCAAGGGCTGGGGCTGGGCCACCGCGTGGTTCAACCTGCTGGGACTGGTGTTCGTGGTGGCCTCGGTGAACTTCGGCGTGTGGGATCCCTTCTTCAAGACCTTGATCGCGCCCCTTCTGGGCATCGATCCCGCCGGGCTGGGCTGGGGGCAGCAGACGGCCTTCCTCGCGATCGTGACCGCGAGCCAAGCCCTGCTCAACCACCGGTTCCCCAAGCTCACCACCAGGCTCACGGACATCTCCGGATACCTGATCTTCGCGATCGTAGCGGTGTTGATCGCGTCGCTTCTCGCCTTCTCCAAGACCCCTCTCGAGTTTTCCCGGCTGTGGACCTTCACCAATTTCACCGGAGCCGACGGTGGAGCCTGGCCCCGGAGCGAGAACGTCACAATGGTGTTCCTGGTGGGACTCCTGCTCACCATCTACACCATCACCGGGTTCGACGCATCCGCCCACACCTCCGAGGAGACCCACGACGCCGCGCGCGTGGTGCCTCTGGGCATCCTGAGGTCGGTGGGATGGTCGGCGCTCTTCGGCTTCCTGCTCATCTGCACGTTCGTGCTTGTGATCCCCGACATCCAGGTCGCCGTCGGACAGGGCATGGGATTCTTCGACGCGGTGCTGCACATCCTCCCGGATCCCCTGCGCGTGGTCCTGGGGATCGGGATCTTCTTCGTGAACTACCTGTGCGCCCTGGCCTGCCTCACCTCCACCTCCCGCATGAGCTACGCCTTCGCCCGCGATGGAGGCCTTCCCGGATCGCGATGGCTGAAACAGATCCACCCGACCCTCCGGACCCCGGTGGCCTCCATCTGGGTCTCCGCCGCGCTGGTGGTCCTCGCGACCTTGTACGGGGGCGCGTTCCTCATCCTCTCCACCGCCTGCGCCGTCATGCTCTACCTGTCCTACGTGATGCCCACCGCCGCCGGCCTTTTCGCGGAAGGGAAGACATGGACCCACAAGGGTCCCTTCGACCTGAAGGGCTTCTCCAAGCCGCTGGCGGCGCTGGCCGTCCTGGGCGGTCTGCTGCTGGCATTCGTGGGCTCGGTGCCTCCCAACGAGAAGGTCTTCTACCTGGTGGTGGCGCTTTCGCTTGCCCTCCTGGTCGCCTGGTGGGCGGGTGTCCGGAAATTGTTCCAGGGACCACCCAGGCTCGACATCGGCTGAAAGGCGGCTGGACGGCGCTACATTGGCCGGGATGGAGCCCCTCCCCACCGTGTGCGGATTCGTGCCGCTGGACAAGCCGCGAGGGAAATCGTCCCAGCAGGCGCTCTCCCCCCTCAAGCACCTGCTGCACGAGAAGAGGATCGGCCACGCGGGCACCTTGGACCCGCTGGCGACCGGCCTCCTGATGGCGGCCGCGGGCAAGGCCACGCGACTCCTTTCCCATGTGGAAGCCGCCCGGAAGGAGTATCTGGTGTGCCTTCGCCCCGGTGTGCGCACGGACACCCTGGACCTGGATGGACAGATCCTGTCGGAAACCGCGGCCTCCTGGGACGGGGTCGATTGGGAAGACCTGTCGCGTCCCTTCATGGGCGGGATCAGCCAGGTTCCGCCCGCGTTCTCGGCCATTTCCGTGGGCGGTGTCCGTTCCTACGAACGGGCGCGGAAGGGGGAAGAGGTGGTCCTCCCGGCGCGACAGGTGACCATCGATTCCATCGATCCGGTTCGGGGACCGTCCCCTCTGGCGGGCACGGGCTGGGAGCCCGGAGACGCGACGCTGCGGGTGCGGTGCTCCAAGGGAACCTACGTGCGCAGCCTGGTCCGCGACCTGGGCGAGCGGGCGGGATTCGGCGCCGGCGTATCGGCGCTCCGGCGCACCGCCATCGGGCCTTGGCGCCTTCCCGATGCGCGCGAGGTGCAGCCGGGAGAGCCGGAAGTCGTTCCGGTGGCCATGATGTTCGACTGGCCGCGGTTCCACGTGCGGCCCGAAGATCTGAAGCGCCTCGCGAACGGTAACGACATCCTGGCGGACATCCCGCAGGCCCCCCTGGTCTTGGCTTTGGGCCGGGATGGAACCGCGCTCGCCTTCGGTCGGGTGGAGGACGACGGGCGTTTCCGGCCCGCCGCCCTCCTCGTGGATCAGATCCTGGAGAGCGCCGCCTCGTAGTCGGGCTCGGAGGAGATCTCCGGCACGAGTTCGGTGTGGACCACGACCCCGGCGGCGTCCAGCACGACCACGGAACGGGCCATGAGCCCCTTCAGGGGAGAGTCCAGAAGCTTCACGCCGTAGGCGTCTTCGAACGAGGTGTCCCGGAAGGCAGATCCGGTCACCACGTTGTCCAGGCCTTCGGCGGCGCAGAAGCGCTTGGCCGCGAAGGGCAGGTCCTTGGAGACGCAGAGCACCACGACTCCCTCCAGGGCAGCGGCCTTCTCGTTGAACTTGCGCACCGAGGTCGCGCAGGTGGCGGTGTCGATGCTGGGGAAGATGTTGATGACCACCTTCTTCCCGGCGAGGTCGGTCAGCGAAATGCCGGAGAGATCCTGCTTGACCAGATGGAAGTCGGGGGCCTTGGAGCCGATGGAGGGGAGGTTGCCGGAGGTCTGGACTTGGTTGCCTCGAAGCGAAACGGTGCCCATGGGGTGCCTTTCTAAGGATTGAGATTGAGACTCGCAGGGAGTCGAATATAGGATACAAGGAGTCCCCGAGCGGGGCCACGGACGAGGACCTATCTTCCTCGACTCCATGAAGATCCGCCTCCTGCTCGCGACCGTGCTCATCACGTCCCTCCGCGTTCTCGCCTACGGCGACCAGGACCAGGACAAGAACCATCCCGAAGTCCGCTGGTACACCTCGGAGACCACCCACTTCCGCTTCTTCTACGAGAAGGGTCTGCGGGGAGCGGCCGAGGCCTGCGCTGCGCGCGCCGAGGCCGTCTATCCCGAGATCACGGCCCTCTATGGTTGGGCACCGGCCGGGAAGACGGACTTCCTGGTGTACGACGAGGACTATTCCAACGGCTGGGCCATCGCGAGCCTGAACACCATGGCCATCTGGGACGCCGACCTGGGTTTCGAGCTGCGGGGCACGCACGACTGGATCCGCGACGTGGTGGCCCATGAATTCTCGCACGTGGTGTCCATCCAGCAGGGAGCCAAGGCTCCCCCTTGGATCTCCGAACTGGAACTGGGCTGGGACGACGGTTCCGACCACCCCTTCACCTCCAGCGGCTGGCTGCTCTGGTCGCTGGACCCCTACTCCATGTCCATGGCCGAAGGGACGGCCCAGTGGACCAGCCTGAAGATGGGCGGCGACCATTGGGACACCCACCGCGCCATGATCCAGCGGGTGGCGGCCGACGCCGACAGCCTGCTTCCCTGGAGCCAGATGGGGGCCTTTTCCGGAACCGGACTGGACTACGAGCGCGTGTACGGGCAAGGGTTCAGCCTGATGCGGTTCATCGAGAAGACGCGCGGACAGGAATTCGCGGGAAGATGGTGGAAGGCCCTCTCCAAGTGGCCCGTCCAGACTCCGGACGCGGCCTGGAAAAGCCTCACCGGACAGGACATCCGGGTCCTCTGGTCCGAGTGGCGGGATTCGTCCAAGGCCCTGGCGCGCCGGGAAATCCAGGCGGCCTCCCCGCTGGTGGAGGGACGGAAATTGTTCGGGAACGCATTCAACTGCCGTTCGCCGCTGTGGTGGAACGACACCCTGATCCTGTTCTCCTCCAACCGGGGGTCGGACTTCCAGATCAATTCGCTCTGGGCCTACGACCTCCACCCCCGCGACACCGCCGACCGAAGCTGGGTCGTGGCGCCCGTCATCCGCTCGCCGTTTTCCGTGGACACCGCCTCCCGCAAGGTGTGGTTCCATTCCGGGCGGGAAGACGATTCGCGGGGACGGCCCGTCCTGGACATCTACACCGCGGTCCTGCACCCCGAACGCAAGGACTCCACCCGGTTCACCGCCGACCCCAAGCCGGAGCAGAAGAGGCTGACCCATGCCATGCACGCCTTCTGTCCGGCCGTCCAAGGAGACAGCATGGCCGTGGTGGTCCGCGACCGGATGGCGTTCCACGTGCAGATCCTGCCTTCCGACGGATCGGGAGCGGGCCGGGTGCTGTACCCCCTCCCGGACGCCTCCGGGAGGGAGCCCAACCAGCCGGTCTTCGCGGTCCGGTGGGCTCCCGACGGCAGGACCCTCGCCGTCGACCGCTTCGACGGGACGCTCCGCAGGGTGGACCTCGTGGACCGCGCCGGGCACCTGATCGCGCGCGCCGGCGATTCCCTGTCCGAGTGGCGCGACCCCGCGTTCTCTCCGGACGGAAAATGGCTCTACCTCTCTTCGGACCGCACCGGCATCTTCGACCTGTACCGTCAGGATCTGTCCAACGGGAAGGTGGAACAGCTCACCTCCGTCAAGGGCGGAGCCTTCCAGCCAGCCCCTTCCCCGGACGGGAGGCGCATGGCATTCGTCGACTGGGGCACCGACGGATATTCCCTGCAGATCCTGGACACGCTCCACCCCTTCCCACCCAGGAACCCGGCGACGTCGGAGGCTCCGGCGGACACCGCGCCCGTCCAGGAGACCTGGGACCTTTCCAGCCGCGAGCAACCCTATTCGTCCATCCCGGACCGCGCCCTCCTTTCGCCCATCCTCTACGCCCAGCGCACGCCTCCGCTCTTCGGGTACGAGGGCTCGCAGTGGAAGGCCATGGCGGGGGCCCGTGCCCAGGTCCTGGATCCCGCCCGCGTGAACAGCCTGGTGTTCCTGGGCCTGTTGGACCTGGGCAACGGGTTCGACTACCTGGGCCTGGACCAGCCCAACCTCATGAATCCGCGCCAGGAGAAGGTCTTCCTGGTGGGATGGGAAAACCGCTCCTGGTGGCCGACCCTCTACACGGAGGCCTCGTGGCAGAATCTGCGCGGGCAGGACACCTCCAGCACCGAGGCGGACACCGGGAGCGGACGCAAGATGATCACCCAGCCCTGGGCCATGCAGGTGTCGTCCGTGGTGGCGGGCGCGCGGTATTCGCTCACCCAGAACCAGAAGCTCCACGCCGAACTTTCCTGGACGGGCTACGACTTCGACCTCTACGACAGCGATTTCCGCTTCAGCGCCTACTCGGCCCTGGCCCCGACCTTCTTCTGGACCTACCTGAGCCAGCAGGAGCAGGGGCTGGACAAGCTCGCCGACCAGCGCGGCACCTTCGCGCGCATCCAGGCCTCTTCGGAATTCTCCGACCTGCAGCGATCCGGGACCTTCGATTCCACCTTCATCCAGGAGGCCAACGGAGCCGTCACCGCCCGCACCGTCTCCAGCACGGTCGACCGGGTCTCCGCCGACATCCGCGAAGCCGTCCCCAATCCGCTGTGGGACGACCAGACCTTCGAGTTCGACGCCCAGGTCGCCGGGATCCTGAACTGGCAGAGCCAGGTGGACACGTTGAGCGACTTCTACCTGGAGGGGCTCTCCGTTCCGGGCTATCCGGACTTCGTGCCCGGACAGACCGAGACCCGCACCTTCCAAGGCACCCACACGGCGTACTTCCGCATGGCGACGCGCTTTCCACTGGTGCACATCCGCGGCGGCGGCTGGATCTGGTTCTTCGACGACTGGAGCGCCGGGGCTTCCGCCCAAGCCGGTCGCGCCTGGAAAGGGGACTGGTACGACCCCGACCGGTCCCTGCGTTCGCAGGCATGGGACTATTCGCGATCCGTCACCTGGGAGACCCGACTTTCCGGTCGCATCCACAGCGCCTACCCCTTCCACCTTTCCCTGGCCTTTTCCAGGGCCCTGGACAACCCGGGCGGACTCCACCAAGCGGATGTGCGGATCTTCGGAGCGCCCACCGGAGCCACCCGGGTGGAATTCGGGGTGAACACCGGTCTGGACGAGTGGGCGATCATCGACCAACCGCTGCGCCGCCTGGGCCTGCTTCCCGAGCCGAGGAGACTCTGGTGAGATCGCGACGGTTCCTGTCGCTCCTGTTCCTGGGCTTCAGTTCCGGTCTTCCCCTCTACCTCACCTCCAAGACCCTCCAGGCCTGGATGTCCACCAGCAAGGTGGATCTGAAATCCATCGGACTGTTTTCGCTGGCGAGCCTGCCCTACAGCATGAAATTCCTCTGGGCGCCCCTGCTGGACAGATTCCGTCCGCCATTCCTGGGGCGCCGCCGCGGCTGGATCCTCGTCTGCCAAATCCTGCTGGCCGTGGCCGTGGCCGCCATGGCCTTCGCGGATCCCCGCCAGTCGCTGCGACCCCTGGCCCTGGCGACGGTGCTGGTCGCCTTCCTGTCGGCCAGCCAGGACATCGCCTTCGAGGCTTGGCGCGTGGACGTCCTCCCCGAGGCCGAACGCGGGTCGGGAGCCTCCACGGCCGTCCTGGGGTACAGGATCGCCCTTCTGGTGACCGGAGCGCTGGCCCTGATCTGGGCCGATCGCCTGGGATGGAGGTCGGTCTACCTGCTCCTCGCCCTGTTCCAGGGGAGCCTCGCCCTGGCGACCTTCCTGGCTCCCGAGCCCGTGCAGTCCGTCGCCTCGCCCAAAAGCCTCGCGGACGCCGTGGTGAAGCCTTTCTCCGCCTTCGTCCGCGCCCGCGGCTGGGTCCGGGCCGCCGCCGCCCTCGCCTTCATCGCGCTGTTCAAGTGGGGTGTCTACCTGGTGAGCGCTTCGTCCACGCCCTTCCTGCTGGCCCTGGGATACTCCAACGCCGAGGTCGGACAGGTGCTGGGAGGAGCGGGTCTGGGCGCCTCCATCGCCGGAACGGCCGCCGGCGGGATCGCCATGTCCCGCCTTTCCGTGCGCGGAGCGCTTTGGGCCTTCGGAACCTTGCAGGGAGCGTGCGGGATCCTGTTCTGGCTCCTGGCCCTGCACGGACGCGATCCGCCGCTGATGGCCGCGTCGGTGATCTCGGAGAACTTCTTCGTGGGCATGGGATCGGCGGCGCTGGTCGCCTGGATGATCGGCGAGTGCGATCCGCGCTACTCCGCCACCCAGTTCGCCCTGCTCTCGAGCCTGATGGCTTTCTCCAGGGACATCCTCACCTCGCCTTGGGGATGGCTTTCGGTCCGTCTGGGCTGGTCCGGCTTCTACCTCTGGACGGTGGTCGCCTGCGTCCCCGGCCTGCTCCTGCTCGGATTCTTCGGGAAGGCCTCTACAGCAGAGCCATGACTCCTTGGGGGAGCATGTTCGCCTGGGCCAACATGGCCGTGGAGGACTGGTTCAGGATCTGGTTGACGGAGAGCTGGGTGCTCTGCTGGGCGTAGTTCGTGTCCATGATGTCCGATTCCGCGCCGGCGGCGTTCACGACGAAGGATCCCAGGTTGCTGGAGGCGCTGGAGAGCTGGTTCATGGAGGATCCCAGACCCGAGCGCAGGGCCGAAACCGATTGAAGGGCCGCATCGAGGGTGGACAAGGCCCCTTGGGCGCCGGACTGCGTGGAGACGTTGCCCAGCGAAAGCGTGGAGGAGAGGCTCCCGGTGGAGACGTTGACCACCGATCCCGGAGAGCCATCCCCGACCTGGAAGCTGAACCCCTGCTTGCCCGATAGCAGTGGAATCCCGTTGTAGGTGGTCGATTGCGAGATGTCCGACACCTCGGAGGCCAGGGCGGAGTATTCCTGCTGGATCGCGGCGCGATCGGTGCTGTTGTAGGTCCCGTTCGCCGCCTGGGTGGCCAGGTCCCGCATCCGCTGCAGGGTGTCGGACATCTGCTGGCCGCCGGAGTCCGCGATCTGGAGCATGGCGGCTGCGTCGTTGGAGTTGTTCTGCGCCTGTTGGCTGCCGCGGATCTGCGCGCTCAAGGCCTCGGCCGTGGCCAGCCCGGCGGGATCGTCGGCGGCCGAATTGATGTTCAGGCCCGTGGCGAGCTTCAGGAGCGACGACCTGAGCTTGGTCAGGTTGGTCTGCATCGAGTTTTGGATCCCGAGGGCGGAAGTGTTGTCGTTGATGAGCATTGGCGTTCCCCCTGAATTTCGAACAGGTCGTGCGAATCACGAGTCCCCGGGATTCCGGAAGACTCTTGGATCACACCCTCCACCCTGTTCGGAGGCCCGGACCTAAGCCCGGTGATCAAGGTATAGGCAGATGGGAACCCGAACTTTAGCCCAAATGTTCCGGATACGAAAAAACCCCGGTCCGCGATGGACCGGGGTCGAACTCTCGAACCTTCCCAAAGTGCGGGAAGGAGCGGAATTACATCTTCTTCGCCTTGGAGGTGTCCTTCTTGGTGGAGTCCACCTTGGTGGAATCCTTCTTGGTGGTGTCGACCTTCTTGGTGGTGTCGACGACGACGGCGGTGGTGTCCTTGGTCGCGGTGTCCTTGGGCTTGTTGTCGCAAGCAACGAACAGGAAAGCGGCGGTGGCAAGGATGGCGAGCTTCTTCATGGGAACACCTTTCGATGGTAGGATACGGAAGAGACGATCTGTCTCATTCTGTGCGACCACCCAAGCGAAGTCCATGCCCACCTTCAAGATCCGGTAATCCTTCCTCATTTACTCACTAGATACTGATTTTATCGGGAATTCCGCCCGATGGTTCGGGTGAATTGCCTGGATCACCCCACCGGGGATCCGTTGGCTCGGATCCAATCCAGGAGGGTATCGGCGAGATGGGAGGCCAGCACTTTGGGTGCGGGGAGGATTTGCCAGGGCCGATCGTCCCGGGGCCGAACTCCGGTCAGCCAAGCTTCCAACCGGTCTCCCCCGGGCCCCAGCCGGATGGAGCCGTGCTGAAGCAACGACATCTTCCCCAACCGGCGGGCGGATCCCACCCACTTCATCCCCCGCCATTTGAGCTCGTGTCGACTGGTGGAAGCGAAACAGGGCGCCGGTCCAAGTCCCAGGGGGTCTCGGCTGGAACCTCCGCGCTCCAGACTCAGGTCTTGGATCCCCGCCCGGCGTCCGGACTCCAACAGCCAGGCCCCGAAAAACTCCTCCGGGCCGCGATGCCCGTCCTGGAACACGGGGTGGTCCAGAGGGAAGACCACCGAATAGGTGAGTTCGTCCTGATGCCACACCGCGCGGCCGCCCGTGGGACGCTTCACCACCGCGACCGGTCCATCGGGGTCGGACGAGGGCTCCTTCCGCCATGCATCCCAGCGGGGAGAAAGTGCGACTTCCGGGGTCTGTCCGCGTCCGAGGCTCACGGTGGGTTGGTCCCACAGGTAGAGTCGCAGCGATGGAAATCGGGATTCCGGAGAAGCTCCGGAGGGAGCGGCCTCCATCGAAAGGAAGACCTCCTCGTCTCGTCGCATGTGGGATTCGCCCGATCCCCCCTGGAGCGGTTCCGTCCTCAGTTCCATGCCTGGGATGCCACGGGCCATGGCCTAACGGGAGGAGGTGCAGACGGCGATGCTCGTGAGCAACAGGGAGAGGAGAAACGAGACCCCCATCAGCTTCAGCGACCGGCACCGCAAGGCGGTCTCCAGTCCCTGGTCGGGGACGCGCTGGGTGCCGCAACCCAGGTCCCAGGCCCCCAATGCCGCCAGGACCACGCAAGTGCTGGTCCAGGCCTCGAGGATGCAGAGGAAGCTCCCGAACAGGGGAAACAGGAGAATCCATCTCCAGAGCGGATCCACGTCGGCCCACATCATCCATCCGCCCGTCGAACCGGCGACCAGCAGTCCGAAGAGACCCAGCAGGAGTCTGGACCGTCGCCCTCGCTTGCAGAGGTTGACCACGGCCAACTGTTTGGAGGCGCATCGCATCTGGCGGCATATGATACTCTGTGGCGCAACATGCAGCCACCGGATCGCGCGAACGGGGGATCATTTTTCAAAACCGTGACAAAACGCCATCGGCCCTGGGCTGGATCCCCCGGACCGGGCATATTGGCACCCATGTCCATTCCAAACACCTCCGTGCGACTCGCCCGAAGGGCCGGTTCGCTGGCCCTCGAAATGGCCCGGGGCGTGCAGCGCCCTCGGCTTCTGACCCATATCGTGACCTTCCGGTGCAACGCCCGCTGCCAGATGTGCGATTCCTGGAAGCGCGATGGCCGCTCCGACCTGGACGCCTCCGCCATCGAAGCCGTGTACCACAAGCTCCCGAAACTGGACGCGGTGCGGCTCACGGGAGGGGAGCCCTTCGTGCGCTCCGACTTCGCGCGCATCGCGACATCCGCGCAGCGGATCCTGCGTCCCCTGGCCTTGCACATCACCACCAACGGATTCCTGACCGGCCCCATCGTGGAATACTGCCGCAAACGCGACCCCGCCGTGCCGCTCCACCTGCTGGTGTCCCTGGACGGGTGCGAGGAAAACCACGACCGCATCCGAGGACACAAGGGGGCGTACCGGAACGTGCTGGACACCTTGGGGGCGGTTTCCGCGCTCCGCAAGTCGGGCAACATCCGGTTGTCCGTGAACCAGACCATCGTGGAGGAGTCGGGAATCGCGGACATCCTTCCCCTTTCCCTGCTGCTGGAAGACATGGGCGTGGAACACCAGGTCGTGCTCGCCTACGAGGCTTCCGGCACCTACAGCGAGGATTGGACGGAGGAGAGCTCCCGCGGGCAGATCGGGAACTTCACGCCGCTGGCGAAGCTTGGTCCCGCCGCGGAGGAACGGCTGCTGTCCGCCATGGAAAGACTCGAGTCCAGGGCAAGCCCCGAGGTGCGCCTGGCCAAGGCGTACTACCGCAAGGGTCTGGCACAGCGGCTGGGCAAGGTGGCCGCGACCGCTCCACCCTGCGCCGCCCTCGGCCGGCACCTGCGGCTTTTGCCCGACGGCTCCGTGCCCGTCTGCCAATTCAATCCGGCGCGGGTGGGAAATCTCTCCCGCCAGGACCTTTCCGGGATGTCGTCGAGCCCGGGCTTCCGGGAAGCGCGCGAGTGGGTGGAAAAATGCCCGGGGTGCTGGGCCGAATGCGAAGTCCTGCCCAGCGCCATCTATTCCGGAGACCTGCTCCGCTTCGGACTTGGACTCCCGCCGCGCCGGAAGGTCCCGGCACAACAGAGCGCGAGCCAGCCGGAAAGCAGCAGCACACCTCCCACGGGCGTCGCGGCGCCGAACGCGCGGATTCCCGACAGGGCCAAGGCGTAGAGGGAGCCGGAGAAGAGGACGGAACCTGTCGCGAGCAGGCGATAGGCCGGACGCAGCGAAGGTACGCCCGCCCGATCGGCCAAGGCCAGCGCGAGAAGGACCGCGGCATGGACCAGGTGGTATTGGGCCCCCGTGGCCCAGACCGCCATCAGTTCCGGCGGAAGCCGCGAACGGAGGGCATGGGCGCCGAAGGCGCCGAAGCCCACGGCCAATGCCCCCCAGATCCCCGAAAATCCAAGCATCATGTCCTCCTCCAACCCCCGTGGGGGCGCAACGGATCCAGATCCAGGGCATCGGGCTCCAGGGCCGTGCCGTCCAGGAGGTCGGCGATCACCGCACCGGTTCGCGGCGCCATGGAGATCCCCGACCGGTAGTGGCCCGAGGCCACGTGCAACCCCGGTTCCAACCTGCCCACGTGGGGAACCCTGTCGCGGGTGCGCGGACGGATTCCGGCCCACGATTCCACCGCTGTGGAGAGATCGAGCCCGGGAAGGAGCTGGCGAAGGCGGGTCTGGAGATCCGCGATGCCTTCCGGGGTGGTGTTCTCGGCGAAGACCCCGTGCTCCATGGTGGCGCCCACCACCGACCACTCGCCCCGGGGCACCACGTAGAAGACGTCCTCCAGGTGAACCATGGACGGCAGGCCGTGGAGGGCGGGAATCCTCGCGAGCTGGCCCCGCACCGGAACCAGGTTGGCCTTCCAACCCGCGGACTCCAGGACGGAATCCGTCCACGGACCGGCGGCTACGACAGCGTTGGACGCGCGGAACGCTCCGTGGGCGCAGGTCGCGGTCCAACCCTCGCCGCCGCGTTCCAGCCGCACCGGGCCGGAATGCTCCAGGACCCTGGTCCCCGAGAGCCGCACCGATTCCAGCAAGGCCGCCATGAGTTCGGCGGGGCGGATCCATCTCTCCCCGGGAAACCGGAAGATCCTCCAGGGACGGTCGCGCAGGAGCCCCGCCAGGGCGGGCGGCGCCGTCTCCGCCTCCTCCCATCGCGAGGGGTCGGATTCCGTTTCCAGTCTGTAACGGAATCTGTCTGCACGGCCCCCGTGGCAGAAGAAGCACCAGTCGTCGCCTTCGTCCAGTCCCACCGGGAGCGAGGACTCGCGGGAAAGCGCCGCGACCCATTCCGGATAGGCCTCGAGGGACCGCGCGTAGAACATGCGACCGGGCGCCCGGGAACGCACCGTCCCGCGGGAGACCAGGATTCCCGCGGCGGCCGCCGAGGCGTGGGAACCGGCCCGGTCCCTTTCCAGCACCA
>CAYXXL010000024.1:0-16348 GCA_964469025.1 uncultured Fibrobacteria bacterium | reverse complement strand
ATCTGGACGTTTTCCGTCTTCTGCCTCCACTTCGCCCGCCGCATCTTCCACGCGATCGGCCAGGCGCTGCGTTCCCGCGGACTGGGCGAGGTGGCCGCACTGATCTACGGGGCGGGCGGGACGGGGCTCCGCCTGGCCCGGCAGCTCCGGAGGATCCCGGAACTCGGGGTGGTCCCGGTGGGATTCATCGACGACCTTCCCGAGCTGAAGGGCCGCGAGATCGACGGGATTCCCGTGGTGGGGGATTTCCTGGCGCTGGAGGGATGGCTCCAGGCGGGCAAGGCGCAGCGGGTCTACATCGCCCTCCCCCAGGTGCCCCGGCGCACCATCCTGGACATCCTCCAGGTCTGCAGGAGGTATTCCGTTCCGTTCCAGATCGTCCCTGCCGTCCCCGAGCCCATGCTCCCCATGGTGGAGCTGCGCGAACTGGAGGGAATTCCCCTGCTGGGCCCGCCGAGGTTGGGCCTGGGACGGTTGGACAGGGTCCGCAAACGCGCCCTGGACCTGCTGGCCGCCCCATTCCTGGCCGTCGCCGCGGTGCTCGTCTTCGGACTCGCCCGCCTGCTCCGGCGCGGGGAATGCGCGACGGAATCCGTCCTGGTGCGGACCCGGATGATCGGACACCACGGGAAGCTGATCCTGGTGCGGCGCTTCCGGACGGAATGGTCCACCCCGGCCGGCGGCTTCGATCGGTTTCTCCGGACAAGCGGAATGGACTGCCTGCCCATGGTCTGGAATCTCCTGCGGGGAGAGGTTTCCCTGGTGGGCCCTCGACCGCTTCTGCCTCGAGAAGCGGCGCAGATCGAGGTCCAGCACCTCTTCCGCCTGGAACTGCGGCCCGGACTCACCGGATTGTGGAGGATCGCCCAGGTGGAGGAGGGATTTTTCGACGAGCTGGAATCCGAACTCCAATACCTCCGCCTGCAATCCTTCCTGCTGGATCTGTCCATCCTGCTGCGCACCCTGGACCTTCCCTGGCGCCGTCCAACACGACCCTGACCTTATCTTTCCCGCTCCATGCTGTTCACGCCCGGCTCGCCGGAACTCCAGATCTACCGCGACTATGCGGACGCGATGGGGCCTCTGCCCGCGCCGTCGGCCGTTCCCACCATTTCCCTGGAAGCGCTCGCCGAGCGCTACGACGGGTTCCTCCTGGACTCCTACGGCGTGCTCAACCGGGCCGAAGAACCCATTCCGTGGGCCGCGCAAGGGGTGGAGTGGCTGAAATCCAGGGGCCGCAAGGTGAGGGTCCTCACCAACAACGCGGCGCTTTCGGAAGAGGACAATCGGCTGCTCCTGTCCTCCATCGGCATTCCCCTTTCCTGCGGCGAGGTGGTCTGCTCCGGATCGCTGTTGGCACGCGAACGCGTCGGGTTGGGGATCGACGGCCCCGTCTTCTACATGGGACTCCCCTCGGGTCGGGATTACCTGCGCCATGCCGGTTTGGAGACCACCGACCGGGCCGACCAGACCCGCGTGGTGGTGCTCGCAAGTTCCCGCGGCTACCGCATGCGCCGCATCGCCGAGGCCCATCGCATCCTGCACCATCCGGGAAGTCTCCTGGTGGTCTTGAATCCGGACGCCGTGGCCCCGCGCCCCAACGGGGTGATGGCCCGCGTCGCTGGGGTCACCGCACGGTCCTTGGCGCGGGAGACGGGCTGCAAGGTGGCGCTTCTGGGCAAGCCCTTCGGCGAGATCTACTCCCTGGCCTTGGATCGCATGGGCCTGGAGGCCGACCGGGTCGTGGCCCTGGGCGACACCTTGGCGACGGACATCCTGGGCGCCCGCCACGCGGGGATCGATTGCGCCCTGGTCCTGACCGGGGTCACCCCCCAGGCCCGGGCCCGGCCCGAGGCCAAATCCTGGGGGATCTGGCCCACCTGGTTCCTCCCCGATCTGCGGCCCCCGGTACCGGCGATGGAAACGGCCCGGCTCGCCGGTTGAACGATGTCGCCGGAAGCCCGGTTTTTCGTATCCTTCCGAGCGCCGTTCATCCGAAGAAGGACACTGCTGAAATGAAGTCTCTATCGACCTCCGTGCTCGCGTTGGCGCCATCCATGACGGTCGCCATCGATACCCGGGCCAAGGAGTTGCAGGCCGCAGGCCAGGATGTCGTGGGCCTGGGCGCCGGAGAACCGGACTTCGACACCCCCGATTACATCAAGGAAGCGGCCATCGCGTCCCTGCGCGCGGGCAAGACCAAATATACCCCTCCCACGGGGATCCCGGAGCTCAAGCGCGCCGTGGCCGACAAGCTCCTGCGGGAAAACAACGTGTCGGTGGACCCCGCCCAGGTGGTGGTGACCTCCGGCGTGAAGCACGCGGTGAACAACGTGCTCCAGACCGTCCTGAACCCCGGCGACGAGGTGCTGATCCCGGCACCCTACTGGGTCACCTACCCGGAGCTGGTGAAGTTGTATGGAGGCGTGCCGGTGTTCCTGCCCACCTCGGTGGCCACCGGCTACAAGATCACCCCCGCCCAGCTGGAAGCGGCCGTCACCCCGCGAACCAAGCTCCTCGTCCTGTGCAACCCTTCCAATCCCACCGGGATGGTGTACGGCCGCCAGGAGCTTGAGGCCTTCGCCGACATCCTTGTGCGCCACGACCTGTACGTCCTTTCCGACGAGATCTACGAGCACATCCTCTACGACGGGCGGGAGCGGGTCTCCATCGCCTCGCTGGGCCCCGAAATCCTGGCCCGGACGCTTCTTGTCAACGGGCTCTCCAAGGCCTACGCGATGACCGGCTGGCGGGTGGGCTACTTCGCGGGTCCCCCGGCCCTGGCCAAGGCCCTGGGAGCCCTGCAGAGCCAGGCCACGCACCACCCGGCGAACGTCTCCCAGTACGCCGCGGTGGCGGCCCTGGAGGGGGGATTGGAATTCGTGTTCCGGATGCGGGACGAATTCGCGCGCCGACGGGACTTCGTGGTGGATGCGTTGCAGGGCATTCCCGGCGTGGTCGCGCCGCGTCCCGAGGGCGCGTTCTACGCCCTGCCGGACGTGTCCGCCTTCTACGGGCGCGAGACCCCGTCGGGGAAGGTGGTGTCCGGTTCCCTGGACCTGGGGGAATACCTCCTGGCCGACAAGCTCCTGGCCGTGGTTCCCGGCATCGCCTTCGGAGAGGACCGCTCCATCCGACTCTCCTACGCGACCTCCCTGGACAACCTGCGCCGCGCCATGGATCGGCTCCGGTCGGGTCTGCTGGTTCTGACCTGAAATGGCCCGCCCCGCACCCACCCACATCGGACGCTATCTCCTGGAAGAGGAGATCGGTCGCGGTGGTGCCGGCACCGTCTGGCGCGCCCGCGACCCTCTGCTCCAGCGGGAAGTGGCCATCAAGCTCCTCACCGGACCCTTGCAGGGGGAGGAGCGCGACGACACCCAGAGGTTCCTCGCAGAGGCCCGTGCCGTCGCGCGGCTGGTGCACCAGAACATCGTGGTCCTCTACGACTACGGCTCCGAGGAAGGCTGCCACTGGCTGGCCATGCAATGCGTGCAGGGACGGTCTCTGGCCAAGGTGGTGACCAAGGACGGCCCCCTGACGTCCGACCGGACCGTGGAGATCGCTCGGCAGATCCTGCGCGCCCTGCGCTACGCCCACGGCCAGCACCTGCTGCACCGCGACGTCAAGAGCTCCAACATCCTCCTGGACGAAGCGACGGGCCTGTCCCTGCTGGGAGACTTCGGGATCGCGCTCCTGGCCGATTCCGAACGGCTCACCACCGAAGGCGTGGCGCTGGGGACGCCGGAGTACATGAGCCCCGAGCAATGCCAGGGACAGAACCTGGACGAACGTTCGGACCTCTATTCGCTGGGCGTGGTGCTCTACGAATGCCTGGCGGGAAAGCCCCCCTTCCTGGCAGACGCACCCCTGGCCATCGCCTACAAGCACGTCCACGACTCCCCTCCTCCCATCCAGAGGCAGGATCTGCCGCCCGCGCTCATGGCCGTGCTGCGCAAGGCGCTGTCCAAGAGGCGGGAAGACAGGTATTCCTCTTCCGAGGCCATGCTGGAAGCCCTGGACCAGGTGGGGGCGCGGAAATCCTCCTCCGCCCTGCCGGTCCTCCCTCCGGACAACCTGCGCGCGACCCGCGACCGTCGCGGTCCCGACCGGCGCAACGTGGAGCGGAGACGGGATGCCCGCCGCGACGAGGATCCGGCCCACACCCGCGAACCGGTCGCCGCGCGCTTCCCGCGCTGGATGCTGGCCCTGGCCCTGTCTGGCCTGGGACTGCTTCTGGCCACCTTCCTCCTGGTGGCCTGGTTCGTGGTCCGCCACGGCTGAGTCCAGCCACGAACGGGGACGCGAGGGCGAGGAGATCGCGGCCCGTCTGCTCCTGGACGCCGGATTCCGTCTGCTCTCCCGCAATTGGCGCCATGGTCGCGGGGAGCTGGACCTCGTGGTGGAAGATCCGGACGGCTCGGTGGTGTTCGTGGAGGTGAAGTCCGCGCGCGGCCTGTGGGCCGGCGACCCGGGAGAATGGATCACGCCCGCCAAGCGGACGCGCCTGGCCAAGCTCGCGTTGGCCTGGCTGGTGCGCCACCAGGCGACGCACCGTTGCGTCCGCTTCGACGCCATCCTGCTGCGCCCGGGGGAGAGCCCCGAGCATCTCCGCGACGCCTTCCGCCCCGACATCGCGGGGTTCTAGACGGAAGTCGGAACCGCAGCGCAGGGGCGGCATCCCCGATCGACAGGTCGACCGCAGGGTAGCTGCGGATTGGAACCGCAGCGTAGGGGCGGCAGCCCCTGGGATGTGTCCATCAGCGCGTCGCGAAGAGGACGCCAAGGTGTAGATTCTGGGGATGGATCGGACCCTGGCGCGAAACGGAGATGTCTGGACGCTCAAGCGTGCCGATCCCGCCGACCAACTGGCCCAAGATGTGGCCTACTGGCAGTCCCGATCCTTGAAAGAGCGGGTCGACGCCGTCGGGGGTCTTCTTCTCCTCAACCTGAACGCGCAGGGGATCCGTGAACTCCCGAGACTTCGAAGAGTTCTTGTCAGAACTCAACCGGGCTGAGGTCCGTTATCTGGTCATCGGCGGGTACGCCCTTGCCGTCCATGCCAGACCCCGTGCCACTCAAGATCTGGACATTCTCTTCGAACGGACCGTGGAAAACGCCTCCAGACTGGTGGCGGCGCTGTCCGCGTTCTTCGGCGGGATGGATATCGGACAAACCCTCGAGGACCTCGTGCGGACGGACACCATCTTGCAGATCGGGCACCCTCCACTGCGCATAGATCTGTTCACGGACATCCCCGGGGTGACGGATTTCGACGCAGCCTGGAGCGCAGGCGTCCTCGGCGCATTTGGGAGTGTGGAAACCAGGTACATCGGCAGATCGGATTTCGTGAAGGCCAAGCAGGCCGCGGGGAGACCGCAGGATCTGGCCGATCTCCAGGCGCTTGGGGAGCCGCCGGGCTCCAGCGGTGCGGGGTAGGGCCGGATTGAATCGGCTCGCAGGGGCGGCAGCCCCGGACAGGTGAACCGCAGGGTAGCTGCGGATTGGAACCGCAGCGTAGGGGCGGCAGCCCCTGGGATGGGTTTACCGCGGCAGGATCAGCGCGGTGCGGTCGGGCGACATGCCTCGCGTCTGGGCGGTGCGGGAAACGCCGGACCAGAGACCGAAGAGGATTCGCATCGAGATGAGGACCAGGACCAGGGAGCGCATCACGCCTCCGTTGTGGATAGGGATCGCAAAGATCTCATTCGCCTCGGGCGCAGGCAATCCCAGGTGTGACGGCGGTCACACGCCGGGAATGGCACGGGCTCTTCCGATCCTCCGCAAGTACGCATCCACGTCGAAGCCCTTGTCCTTGCGGCGAGGGCGTTGCCCCTGGGCCAGCGGGTCGTGCGATA
Source organism: uncultured Fibrobacteria bacterium (assembly GCA_964469025.1). Lineage (GTDB taxonomy): Bacteria > Fibrobacterota > Fibrobacteria > UBA5070 > UBA5070 > UBA5070. The sequence goes on along the minus strand of CAYXXL010000024.1, from coordinate 10,490 downwards.
CCACATGATGCGCCAGGGCGATGGCCAGGGCGTCGGTGGCGTCGGTGGAGTCGGGGAGTTCCTGGAGGGCGAGCTGGCGGCGGACCATGTCCGCGACCGATTCCTTGGAGGCCCTCCCCGATCCAGCCACGGACTGCTTCACGGAGCTGGGGGAATACTCGAACACCGTCACCCCGCGGCTGGCGCACCGGGCCATCACCACGCCTCGGGCGTGCCCCAGCACCAGGGCGCTGTTGACGTTCTTGTGCAGGAACATCGCCTCCAGGGAAAGGACGTCCGGGGAATGCCGCTCCAGCAGGGCATCCAATCCGCGCTGGAGAGCGACCAGGCGCTCGGGGAGAGGTTTCCCGCTACCCAGGACCCAGACCCCGACCTCCCGCACCAACGGGACCCGTCCCCCGAGATCCTCGAGCAGCGCGTACCCGCAGCGCAGGCTGCCCGGGTCGATCCCGAGGATCCGCACCTAGTCCATCGCCTCCAGGGCGGCGTCGGAGAATTCGACGTTGCTGTAGAGGCTTTGGACGTCGTCCTGGTCGTCCAGGATGTCCAGGAGCTTCTGGACGCGCACGGCGTCCTCGTCGGAGATCTTCACGGTGTTCTTGGGGATCCGGATGAATTCCGCCGCCGTCACCACCAGCTTCTTGGCTTCCACGGCCTTCGCCACCGCGGCAAGGTCGTTGGGAGCGGTGAGGATTTCCCAGCCGTCGTCGGCCAACTGAACATCTTCCCCGCCCACCTCGATGGCGAGCTCCGTGGCTTCATCTTCGGTGAGGCCGGGCGCCTGCACGCCGACTCGGCCTTTCTCGTCAAACATCCAGGCGACCGCGCCTTCGGCGCCCAGGTTGCCGCCGTTCTTGGCGAACAGGTTGCGGACTTCGCCCACGGTGCGGTTCTTGTTGTCGGTCACGCATTCCAGGAGGATGGCGAACCCGCCGGGGCCGTAGCCCTCGTACACCACCTCTTCGTAGTTCGCGCCTTCCAGCTTGCCCGCGCCCTTCTGGATGGCGGTCTCGATGTTCTTGGCCGGCATGTTCACGGCCTTGGCCTTGACGACGGCCATGCGCAGGCGTGGATTGCCTTCCGCGTCGTCGCCGCCCATGCGTGCCGCCACGGTCAATTCCTTGCTGACGCGGTTCCAGACCTTGGCGCGGGCCTGGTCGATCTTGGCCTTCTTGCGCTTGGTGGTCGCCCATTTGCTGTGACCGGACATCGGAACTCTCCAGGAGGGTTGGCGTGTTGGGAAGCGGGGCGGAAATCTAACTCCGCGCTGCGCGGGCTTTTTTGCGCCTGCGGCGCGGCCTCGGTTTGCAGCGGCCCTCCGCGGCCCCTATACCTGGCGGCGCGTATTCTCTTTTTTGCGCCTTGGCAGGCGCCGGGCCCTCTGGAGCCTGCCCGGCCCCAGTCCCCGGCCAGGGGAGAACTAAGGCCTTCTCCCCTGGACCCCGCTCCTTCGTGGTGGACTGCCGTCCCCCACACCCCAGCACCGGAGCGGCTCACACGGGGAGGTTGGCGGTATGCCAAAATTTGCGCGCCCGCCTGCACGGCGATGCGCCGTGGCGGCGGGTGGGTTGATACCGTCTGTTCAGGGGAGTGGAGCGATGGATTATCCGCAAGTCCTGAGGAACCCATGAAATGGGCCGTAGAGTTGGCTGCTGTCCACGCAAGAAAACTGCCTCCAGGAGTCCCCAGGAAAAACAGCTTGTTCCATTCATTCCACTCTAGACCCATAAATATGGGATCTACATCGCTGGCTTACTAGAGTTATTTGAGTTTTGTGCCTATTCAAAAGGGAGCTTATACTTGCCTCCAAAGCCGCAAACGGCCCAGGGATTGCTGGCTGGAATTAATCTTAAATTTTATCCGGCTTAGTGGATAGACTCTATAGCAAGCATTTCAGTGCAATCTCTTTTAATACCGCTAGATTTATGTATGACTCTTCTTTTGCAAGTTCTTCAAATTTCTTATCATCAATCACATAGTTATTGGCCTTCAACCATGCACGATATTCGACTATAGTTGATTCTGGGATTAGATTAGACACAGCATATCCTTTGCTAGTATTTCTTAAGGACTTGTGGTTTGAATCATTCTTTTGTGCCAATAACTTCGTCATCCTCTATCAAATACCAATGTTTTCCGTAACAATGCCATAATTATTGATCTTCAAATATGCCATTCGCATGTCTTTCAGATCAATTTACAGGAATAGATACATACTCATAACTATTATCTGTGAAGCCGCCACTAAGCTTTAGTTTGTAGATGCCTTTCTTCGGAATTTCGAAAGCGATCGATCCTGATTTTGTCACACCAGGGCTACAGTCCTTTAGGAAAATCGTGGGTATCCCTGACATTTCCAGTTGCGTAATCGCCTCTGTTGAGACGTTGTATTCCTTGCCTTCCGAATCGTAAAGAGTAAAGAGTGAGTTGTCCAAAGTTCTTGTCTCATTGTCATGGTTCTGGAAAACAACGCTTAAGATCAAGAAGTACCCGCTGGTTTGCAAATCGCCAATTGATTTTCTAGGTTTGCCTTCACCGATCGCATAATAGAAATGACCAACGCTAACAGTTTCATTTAGATTATGCGGAAGTTTTTCAGATTGCGGATTTTGGATGCTCGCCGTTGTTGGTGGTGCAGATGAAGGTACTGAACTCGAACATGTACTTATGCTTTGAAATCCCCAGAATATCAGAACTAAAACAAGTATACCGAAAATAATGGGCGCGGTTTTGGACTTCTTCACTTCTTCTATAACTTCTGAATCAGTGAGTACTAGCTTGGATCCACAGTTTGAGCAAAACTTCTCTCCTTGTTCAGCTTCAGTTTTGCATTTCAGACATTTGGGCATGTTCAAACCCTCCTCGCGGTTTTATTGGCCGCGTGGCCACAGCCTAGACTACGCAACAACACCGTGGCAACGTCTGAGAAACTTTCCATGCGGGAAAAGTAAGTTACGGAAGTGCGACATACGCTATGAACATGATTGACAGATTATGTCAATCCATTTAATGCAGACAGTTATTGTCACGATGTCTTACTTACAGCTTTAGAGATGGGCTTAACGCAGATATGAGGTGAAAATTCAGTTGAAAAGCTCGTGCTGGGAAATACAGAGGAATAACTTCTTGTCAGAGCGTACCGGTAGATACTAGGAGGCGACATGAAGAAAAAGCTGCGTAACTCTTTACAGAGATTGTGTTAGTTTGAAGGGGCGCTGGATGGTGACGTATGCATGTTTTTGCTAAATAGAGCATAAGCGAAACGGGGGGCCACATGGATAAGAAGAATTTTGAGGTATTCCTTAGGCAACTTTCTAAGGATAAAAACAATACGGTTGAGATAAATTGGGAAAACGAGAAGAAGGAATTCATTCAATATACTGAAAAGCTATATGACATATTTGAGGGCACGTTAAAGTCGTACTCTGACATCCAGATCAAGAAAAAGAAGATCAATATTAATGAGGAAAATGTAGGCTCATATAGCATTGACGAGATGATAATTGAGATAGGAGATAAGAAAATTATGTTAATTCCAATTGGAACTGGGCTCATTGGTGCCAAGGGGCGCGTTGACATGAAAGGCCAGAAAGGTTTTGCTAAGATAGTTCTGGTTTCAGATGATTTACATAGTTTATCCGAACAAATAAAGGTAACCACTACTGTCGGTAGCACAAAAGCTAAACCGTCACCAACACCTAAGAAGTCGATTGGCTGGGAGTGGAGATTTCTTGGGCCAAGGGCTGGAATTTATGCTCCTGTGACAAAGAGTCAAATATTATCAGCTATCGTAGAACTGACCAATGGCTAGCTCCCTTGTTGCGTTTTCTGACGAACGCATTGAATTAGATGTTATTAAACACCACTATAAAACGACATTGCTTGCATTAAGCGACTTCTATACGTCGCGGAATATGTACTTCTTAGGTTATACTCAAGATGAATTAGAAGAGGATTTTCGAAAGAGCGTGAAGGAACTTGAACTTAATTATTGCTTAAGTATGCTGTCGAGCACCGAAGCTAAGGCTAGGATGGATTATGAATTCAGGGCTTCAAAGAGGTACAAAGATGATGTCTCGCGTGCGTTTAGGGAATTATATCAAAAGAAGAAAAGAAAAGCATCACTTGCAAATGATATACTAGAAATCTGGAAGGAAATTGGCGGTTGTAATAAAAATGTAATCTCTGAATTGAGATCTGCAATAAAATATCGAAACTGGCTAGCTCATGGGCGCTACTGGATCCTAAAGGTGGGACGGCGCTATGACTTCGATATTCTCAACAATGTCGTTACGGAGTTCTGTACCCATATGGATAAGACCAAAACACCATAGCTTAGCGCGCAGTCAGTATCTTGTACCTCAACCGTAGACCAAACCCACGCCCGACCAAAGCATCAACTCGTTCCATGGTCATACCAATGACATGCTTGCTGTTTGAACACCGGTTTGGCCGTTCAAGGATCCTGCGACCGCTACACGCCGAAATCCGAGGCGGGTCCGCTCTGGCGGACAGGGCTTCAGCCCGAGCCACCGAGCCAACTGGAGCGGAGCTGACCGTCCATCCCCCCGTTGCACCTCGCCTTCTCTGCCTTCCGTGACATGATCTGACGGGTGTCATTGACACCTTGGTCGGCGCAGGGCGCAAAGAGAGATAAATGGATCTGGCACGCAACTTGATCTCCCCTCCGACGTGCTCGAGGAGCCCGATTCTGGGCTCCGGGAACGGGAAGGGAGGATCCGAATGATCGCACCGAACGTGTTCGCCGAGCGTGCCGATCAGATCCTCGTCGCCGGGGTCGGGAGCGACTCCATGGCCTGCGACAAGGGGAGCCTCTCCGGATCCGTGTCCCAGCGCGCCTGCGTCTTCTGCGGGGCCCGCGTGGTGCTCTATCCCATCGCGGACGCCTTGCATCTGGTCCATGGGCCCATCGGGTGCGCAGCCTACACCTGGGACATCCGCGGCGCCCTGTCCAGCGGTCCGGAGCTGCACCGCCTCTCGTTTTCCACGGACATGCGCGAGAAGGACGTGGTGTTCGGCGCGGAAAAGAAGCTGGAACTCTCGTTGCGCGAATTGATCACCAAGTACCAGCCCAAGGCCGCCTTCGTGTATTCCACCTGCGTGGCCGGGATCATCGGCGACGACATCGAGGCGGTCTGCCGCAGGGTGGAGAAGGACATGGGCATCCCCACCATCCCCGTGCAGAGCGAGGGCTTCAAGGGCAGCAAGCGCGCGGGGTATTCGGCGGCGTGCAAGGCCATCGGACGGCTGGTGGGCACCGGTTCCACCGAAGGCATTTCCAAGCTCTCCTTGAACATCCTGGGAGACTTCAACCTGGCCGGTGAAATCTGGCTCATCCGTTCCTACTACGAGAAGATGGGCATCCAAGTGGTGGCCAACATCACCGGCGACGGGCGGATCGGAGACATCCAGCGCGCCCATGGGGCCGCCCTGAACGTGGTGCAGTGCTCAGGCGCCACCATGGAACTGGCCCGGTTCATGAAGGAGGAGCACGGCATCCCCCACATCAAGGTCTCGTACTTCGGGATCGAGGACATGGCCGAAAGCCTCTACGCGGTCGCGCGCCACTTCCAGGACGTGGACTGGCAGGTCATGGAGAGGGCGAGGGTGCTTGTGGCCGAAGAACTTTCCGGCCTGCTCCCGGAGATCCGCGAGCTGCGCAAGAAATTGTCCGGCAAGACCGCGGCCATCTACGTGGGCGGGGCGTTCAAGGCCTTCTCGCTGGTCAAGGCCTTCCGCCACCTGGGCATGAAGGTCTCGCTGGTGGGCTCGCAGACCGGCACGGAGGAGGATTACCGCGAGATCCTTTCCGTGTGTGATCCGGGCACCATCGTGGTGGACGACTCCAACCCGCTGGAGCTGACGTCGTTCTTGAAGAACAACGACGTGGACATCCTCGTCGGCGGTGTCAAGGAGCGCCCCATCGCCTACAAGCTGGGCATCGGGTTCTGCGACCACAACCACGAACGCAAGCTGGCTCTGGAAGGCTTCGAGGGCATGCGCAACTTCGCCCGGGAGATCGCGGCCACGGCCCTTTCGCCCATCTGGAAACTGGTCCCCCGCCGCATCGGGTCCACCACCACGGGAACCGAGTACGCCTCGATCCCCGATCTCGGGAGAACGCCATGAGCCCCGTCGCCAGTCCCACCAGCCCAGCCGCCACTACGGCCAAGGTCCGCGAGCCCTGGGTTTCCACGGCCAACCCCTGCCACCAGTGCCGCCCGCTGGGCGCCACCATCGCCTTCCAGGGCGTGGAGGGCTGCGTGCCCTTCCTGCACGGATCGCAGGGCTGCGCCACCTACATGCGCAGATACCTCATCAGCCACTTCCGCGAGCCGGTGGACATCGCGAGCTCCTCGGTGGCGGAAAAGGAAGCGGTGTGGGGTGGGGGACCCGCCTTGCGCGCCGGACTGCGCAACGTGACGGAGAAGTACGGAGCCCGGGTGGTGGGCCTGGCCACCACCTGCCTCACCGAGACCACGGGCGAGAGCCTCCCCCTGATCGTGGGCGAGTGGAAGAAGGACATCCAGGAGACGCCCATGTCGGTGGCCACCCCCGAGGTCGTGGCCGTGCCATGTCCCAGCTACGACGGCACCCACACCGACGGTTTCAACGGCGCGGTGCGGGCGTTGGTGGATCATTTCGCGACGGATCCTGTCGCAGCGCACGGCGGCACGGCCCTGTTCCCCGGGCTCGTTTCGCCCGCCGACTTGCGGCACTTGCGGGAAATCCTGACGGCGTTCGGCCTCGCAGGCACCTTGGTGCCCGATTATGCGGACCGTCTGGATGGACCGGCCCTGGCCGAGGCCGGTCCACTCCCGGAAGGCGGCACCACCCTGGAGGCCCTGCGCGCCCTGCCCGGTTCGCGCATCGCCATCGAGTTCGGACGGACCACCCCCGAAAAGCTCTCGGGAGCGGCCCTGCTGGAGTCCAGGTGGAAGGTCCCGCGCCGCGTGGTGGGGCTGCCGGTGGGCATCCGCGAGAGCGACGCCTTCTTCTCCATCCTGGAGGAGATCACCGGCCGCGAGACCCCGCGCGAGATGCAACTGGAGCGCGGGCGCCTGATCGACGCCTGCGTGGACGCACACAAGTACCTGTCGGGCCGCAAGGCCGTGGTCTTCGGCGACGAGGACCTCTGCGTGGGCCTGGTGGCCTTCCTGACGGAAATCGGCATCCACACGACCCTCGTGGTGTCCGGCGGCAAGAGCGGAAAGCTCCAGGAGGAGATCTCGCGGGTGACCCGCTCCTTCCTGGAGACCCCGCCGCGCGTCCTGTCCGACGCGGACTTCCGCGACATGGAAGAACGCGAGGAGAGCCGGACGGCGGACCTTTTCGTGGGACATTCCAAGGGCTACAAGCTCGCCCGCAAGCGGGACATCCCCCTGGTGCGCGTGGGCTTCCCCCTCCACGATCGGTTCGGGGGGCAGCGCGTCCTCCACCTGGGCTGGAAGGGTTCGCTGGAACTTTTGGACCGCATCGTGAACACGATCCTGGAAAAGCGCCAGGACGATTCACCGGTCGGATACGCCTACCTGTAACACGCCAAAGTCGAGCGGCCAACGCCTCCCACCGCCCGGGAGGAAGGATTGGGCAGAGCGGGCGGACGGAGGACAGATCATGACCACGACACGCCTACCCGTCGAAAAGCACCCCTGCTACAACCTCGAAGCCAAGGGCAAGTACGGTCGCATCCACCTGCCCATCGCCCCCAAATGCAACATCCAGTGCGCCTACTGCTCGCGCAAGACCGACTGCATCAACGAGAGCCGCCCCGGCGTCACCAGCCGCGTCCTTTCGCCCGTGGAATCGGTGGCTTACCTGCACAAGGCGCTCGCGGTGGATCCGCGCATCGCGGTGGTGGGCATCGCCGGTCCCGGCGACCCCTTCGCCCAGCCCGAGGTGACTCTGGAGACCCTGCGCCTCATCCGCGACACCGCCCCGGAGATGCTCCTGTGCGTCTCCACCAATGGCTTGGGCATGACCGAGGACATCGCCCACGAACTCGCCGAGCTCAAGGTCTCCCACGTCACGGTCACGGTGAACGCGGTGGACCCCGAAGTGGGCGCCAAGGTCTACGCCTGGGTCCGCGACGGCAAGAAGACCTACCGCGGGTTCGAGGCCGCCACGCTGCTGATGAACCGCCAGCTCGACGCCATCGTGGCCCTCAAGGGCCGCGGCGTGGAGGTCAAGGTCAACACGGTCGTCGTGCCCGGCATCAACGACCACCACGTGGAGGAAGTGGCGCGCGTGGTGTCCGGCCTGGGTGCCGACATCCACAACCTGATCCCCATGACCCCGGCCCCCGGCTCGCTCTTCGAGGACTACCCGGAGCCCGACGCCAACACCATGCTGCGCGCGCGCCGCGGTTCGTCCAAGCACCTCAAGCAGATGGAACACTGCCAGCGCTGCCGCGCCGACGCGGTGGGCCTCATCGAAGAAGACAAGTCCGCGGATTTCGCCTCGCTGATGGATCAGGCACGGAACGAGGTGGCGGAGGGTCGTCCCTATGTGGCGGTGGCCACCCAGGAAGGCGTTCTCGTGAACCAGCACCTGGGCGTGGCCGACCGCCTCCAGATCTGGGAGAAATCGGACGACGGATTCCGTCTGGTTGGGGAGCGTCCCTGCCCTTCGCCGGGATCGGGTTCCTCGCGGTGGGAGAAGCTCGCGTCCCTTCTTTCCGATTGCCGGGCCGTGTTGACTGCCGCCGCCGGGGCCGCGCCCCGGAAGGCTCTGGAGGCCCAGGGGGTGGCGGTATGCGAGATGGAAGGGCTGATCGACGATGCCCTGGAGTCCTTTTGGGGGCGCAAGGACGTGGAGAAGATGAAGGCTCGGCGGCAGGGGTTGGGGAGTTCCTGCGGGTGCGGGAAGGTGAGGGAGCCGGGGACGGGGTGCGGGTAGGCAGTCCTCTTTCCGGGGCCGACGCCCCGGGCCCGCTCTTTCCACTGCGTGGTGCTTTGTGTTTGCACACGGCTCTCCGGGGCCTACCCGGCCCCAGGCCCCGGCCAGGGGAGAACCCAGGCCTTCTCCCCTGGACCCCGCGCCTTCGTGGTGGACTTCCGTCCCCCACACCCCAGCACCGGAACGGCTCACGCGGGGAGTTTTGCCGTACGTCAAAATCTGCGCGCCCGCCTGCTTGCCTTCGGCAAGATGGCGGGTGGGTTTGATACCGTCTGGTCTGGTTGGAGGGGGTGGATCGGGCTCAATTCGTTGGCGGGGCTGCTACGGCATCAGGGCTTGCGTTTGCCTTGCAGGGCCGCAGACAGGATGGATGTGGGGATGCCCAAATGGCCGATCCATCGTCCGAGATGATTCTCGTCCAAGGTTCCTGCCCGGGTCCGAACCATGCCGAGGATGTCGCCCCACTGGCGATCCGAGATCCCGTCGCCTTCCAGAAACCATTTCAACTTGTGGAGAAGGACATCTTCCGGTCGCGCGAAAGGCAAATCAGCTCTGCCGCCCGACGTGGCGATGGAGACGAAACACCGATTCTCCAATTCCTGCGACAGCCACGGGTCCGGACCCGCGACGAAAATATCGACCTTGAGCGCAGAATCCAGATGGATCAGATTGCAGGTGCGTTTCCGTTCCACTGCATCGAGGATCATCCGCTCGTCGGCCAGGAAAGCCTCGCTCCAAAGCCGAACCAGCGTCGGCACCTGATCGGCGGCAAGCTCGGCGACCAGGTCGACGTCGAGAGTCGCTCGCGGGACACCGTAGAGGGACGAAGCCACGGACCCGCCAACGAGCCACCTCGCACCGACGGCCTCCAGCGGCTTGGCGGCCAGCAGGGCGATGGTCAGTGGTTCCAAGAGGCGATTTCCGACCCGAAGGCCGCTTGGTGGAGTTCGGTGGTCAACCACCGACGGGAGGCCTCGATCCGAATCCGCCGATCCGGCCAATCCGGATGCATGCTCCTCACATCGGCATCCGCCAGGCCCAGAATCGCCCGGGAATAGGACGAGGTCAACTCCAGCTTCTGAGTGGGGGACATCTTGCCCAACAGCTTGGCCTGAATTTCCAGAGCATGCTCCTCCGAGGAGTTGGCGGAGGGATCGAAGTCGTGGGCTGGGGTCATGGGACCAATCTACCTCCGCTGGCGCCGGGCCTTCTTTTTTGCGCTTGGCGGCGCGGCATCTTGTTTTGCACCTGGCGGCGCGGCTGGTTTACAGGGCCTGCGCGGCCCTGTACCGGTGCGCCCATCATGGGCGCAGTCTTGGAGGTGGAAGTCCTCCCGCGAGTTGGCCACAGCGAGCGAAGCGAAACCCAACTGCGGCGAGGCAACGAACCGTGGAGAGGAAGGGTGGATCGAAACCGTGAGCCGATGTACAAGAACCGGATATGAGGCGGAGCCGACCAGGGCGAGCGGGCGGGTAACCGCGAAGCTCTTGTGGTCAAGGGTCGGAGTCGTAGATCTGGCGGTTGTGCGGTGAAGGACTGCGTTCTTACCTGGGGAGATCCTGGTTCAGCTC
>CAYXXL010000023.1:0-16368 GCA_964469025.1 uncultured Fibrobacteria bacterium | reverse complement strand
GAACCCTTCGGGGAAGTCCACGTGGTACGAGAGCATCAACGTGTCGCGGGTGGAAGGGAGCACGGACCGCCATTGGGCTCCGCAGGCGCGGGCACCGCCCGTGCCGGTGGGTCCCAGGCAGCCCGCGGGGTAATCGACCCGGAGGGAATGTCCCGACCATGAGGTATCTCCGCCCTGGACCACCTGCACCCGGTCGCTGTCGGGAGACAATCCGTTGTTCCAGGTCACTCCGGGAAATTCGGCCCTGCAGGAGTCGTACCTGTAGGCGCCGACGGGGTCGCCGTCGAAGGACACGTGCAGGTACACCGCGCCGGAAGAGATCCCGGCGAGGCTCCCTGCCGCGAGCCCCACGGCTCGGCAAACCCGACCCATCCTCGTGTCCATGTCCAGGGCTCCACCTCCTTCGACCGGGAACGCCGTGCCGCGAACGCGGGCCGTCGGGTTCCAAGGATACCTACTCCCCCCGCACCCTCCCGGCGCGGATCGTCTACATTGCCGCCGTGCCTGAACCAATCCTGATCACCTGGCGTCCTGCGGAACTTTGGAGGCGCCTGGTCGCCAAGGGCATCGACGCCCTTCTGTTCTTGTTCCTGCTTCCCTTGACGGGATTGGGCGTACAGGCCGCGTTCTATCTCCACAACATCGGCCCCTTCGCCATCGGCCTCTCGCTCTTCCCCGTCCTGGAAATCGTGCTCACCAAGCTCCACCACGGCACCCCGGGCAAGCGGATGCTGGGACTTCGCGTCCTGAGGGTGGACGCCAAGCCTCTGGGCTGGCAGGATTCCATCCAACGGGAGGTCCTTCTGCTGGTCCTGGTGGTCACCGTCTCGCTGCAGATCGGATCCGTCCTTCCCTCCCTCCCGGGAGACATCGACCAGATGGCGCTGGCCCAGGCGCTCCAGAACGACCCGTCCAACTGGGCGATCATCTCCGACTTCGCCTCGGCGCTGCTCTTGGCCTCCTGCCTGCTGGTGCTGTTCCGCCCCGACCACCGGTCGTTTCCGGACATCTGGGCGGGGACAGTGGTCGTCCGTCCTTCCCAGGCCGCTCCCGGGGGCTAGATTTCCTCCTCCAACGCACAAGGAGCGAACATGTCCGACCAGGTGATCTACATCGACGGCGATTTCCTCCCGAAGAGCGAAGCCAAGATCTCGGTGTTCGACCATGGTTTCCTCTACGGCGACGGCGTCTTCGAGGGCATCCGGGCCTACCACGGCAAGGTGTTCCGGTTGGATCAGCACATCGCGCGCCTCTACGATTCCGCCAAGGCCATCGGGCTTTCGATTCCCGCGACCCCGCAGGAAATCTCGGAGATCGTGGTGGAATCGTGCCGGCGCAACGGGATCGCCAACGGGTACATCCGGCTGGTGGTGAGCCGCGGCGTGGGCGACCTGGGCCTGAACCCCTACCTGTGCCCCAAGGCGAGCATCGTGTGCATCGCGGCCACCATCCAGCTCTATTCGCCCGAACTGTACCTGAAAGGCTTGGACATCGTGACGGTGCCCACGCCGCGCAACCACCCGGAAGCGCTGAATCCCCGCATCAAGAGCCTCAACTACCTGAACAACATCATGGCCAAGATGGAAGCCATCCGCGCCGGCGTCCAGGAGGCGCTGATGCTGAACCTGCAGGGCTACGTGGCGGAGTGCACCGGAGACAACATCTTCGTGTGGCGCGACCAAAGACTGCTGACCCCCCCGGCAACGGAAAACGCGCTGGAGGGAATCACCCGCAACGCTGTGATCGAGCTGGCTCGCCGCAAGGGCCTGGACGTGCGCGAGGAGCGCATGTCCAGGTTCGACGTGTACACGGCGGACGAAATGTTCCTCACAGGGACCGGGGCCGAACTCATCCCCGTGGTCAAGGTGGACGGGCGCGAGATCGGACCCGGCGCGGTGGGCCCGGTCTTCCGCGGGCTCCTGGACGACTTCCGGGAATTGACCAAGGTGGACGGGGTCTCGATCCCGGGCCTTTCGTGATCCTGCCACCGCTGTCGGGAGCCAAGGCGGCCGCGCGCCTGAAGACCATCCTGGCCCGGGGCGCGTCTCCGGACGCCCAGACGGAGGCCAAGGTGCGCGAGATCCTCCGCGATGTGCGGGAGAAGGGTCTTTCCGCCGTGACGGATTACGCCAGGAGCCTGGACGGGCTGGGTCCCCGCCAGGGGCTCCGGATCCCGCTGAAGGCCCTGGATGCCGCGGCGGGGGCATGTCCTCGTCCGGTTCAGGAAGCCATCCGGCGCTCCATCCGGCAAGTCCGCGCCTTCCACGAACGGCAGGCGGAGGAATCGTGGGTGCTCGAAGGGGCCGCCGGACAGTGGCTGGGAATGCGGATCACGGCGCTTCGCAGGGTGGGTCTGTACGTGCCCGGCGGCGCCGCGGCCTATCCGTCCACGGTGGTCATGAACGCGGTCCCCGCACGCGTAGCGGGCGTGGAGGAGATCGCGGTGGTCACGCCCTGCCCTCGCGGCCTTGAGCCCTCCGTGGCCTATGCTCTGCGGGAACTTTCCATCGACGAAGTCTACGCCGTGGGAGGCGCCCAGGCGGTGGGACTCCTGGCCTACGGGGCCAAAGGGGTCGAGAGGGTCGACAAGATCGTGGGACCCTCCAACGTGTGGGCCTCCATCGCCAAGCGCGAGGTCTTCGGCACCGTGGACATCGACAACATCGCCGGCCCCTCGGAGATCCTGGTGTTCTTCGACGGCACGGCCCATCCCGAGTGGGTCGCGGCCGACCTCCTGTCCCAGGCCGAACACGGCTCCGGATGGGAGGCGGCCGTGGGCCTCACCACCAGCCCCGCCGCCGCCAAGGCGGTCGCGGAAGCCGTCCAGAGGCAGGTGGAGGCCTCGCCGCGGCGCACCGTGCTGGAACTCGCCCTTTCCCGCCACGGCCTGCTCATGGTCTGCTCCTCCTGGGCGCAGGCGCTGGACACCGCGAACCGCATGGCTCCGGAGCACGCCGAGATCATGACGGAAAACGTCCAGGAGATCCTGGAGGGCCTGCGCAACGCCGGCGCCATCTTCGTGGGCCCGTGGACCAGCGAATCGGTGGGCGACTACCTGGCCGGACCCAACCACGTGCTTCCCACCAGCGGCACCGCGCGGTTCGCCTCCCCGCTGGGCGTCTACGATTTCCTGAAGCGCACCAGCCTGCTGCTCTACGGGCCCCAGGCCTTGGCGCAGGACGGGCCGCACATCGTGAACCTGGCCGAAGCGGAAGGGTTCTTCCACCACGCCCAGGCCATCCGCATGCGCCTCCCGGCCGCGCGGGCCGCCTCCCAGCCGCCTTCGGCCAAGGGCCGCCGCGCCGCGCCCGCGTCGCGTCCGCCGCGGAAGGCCAGGCCCCGGAGAGCGAAGTGACGGTCCTGGTGGACTACAAGGCGGGGAATCTCGCGAGCGTATCGCTGGCCCTGTCCAGGCTGGGGGTGGAGCACCGCGTCAGCGGCGACCCCGCAGTGGTGCGCGACGCCGACCGGATCGTGTTCCCGGGCGTGGGCGCGGCCGGATCCGCGATGGAGACCCTGCGCGCCACCGGGCTCGGCGAAGCCTTGACGGAATCCGTCAAGAAGGGAACGCCTTTGCTGGGCATCTGCATCGGGTGCCAGATCCTGCTGGACCGCTCCGAGGAGGACGGAGGCGTCGCCTGCCTGGGGATCGTGCCCGGAAACGTCCGCCGCTTCCGCTTCGACGCCCTCCCCGACCCCTTGCCCGGCTCCGGTCCCCGACCCAACCCCGGTCCCCGACCCAAAGTGCCGCACATGGGCTGGAACACCGTGGACTTCCTGCGCTCCCACCCCCTCCTGCAGGGGGTCCCGTCGGGCACGCACTTCTACTTCGTGCATTCCTACTACCCGGTCCCTTCGGAACCTTCCGCCGCGCTGGGCCGGACCGACTACGCCGGGACCGGATTCGCCGCCATCCTGGAATCGGGGAACGCGGTGGCCACGCAGTTCCACACCGAGAAAAGCGGCGAGGCCGGCCTGCGGATCCTCGCGAACTTCGCGCGCTGGAGGCCTTAGATGCTGGCGAAACGGCTCATCGTCTGCCTGGACGTGCGCGCGGGGAAGGTCACCAAGGGCGTGAAGTTCGTGGACAACCGCGATCTGGGAGATCCGGTGGAGATGGGCGCGGAGTACTTCCGGCAGGGAGTGGACGAACTCGTGTTCTACGACATCACAGCCAGCGCCGAGGGGCGCGGGATCGACCTGGAGATGGTCCGCCGCGTGGCCCGCGAGGTGTTCATCCCCTTCAGCGTGGGAGGGGGCATCCGCCACCTCCAGGACATGCGCGACGTCCTTCTGGCGGGCGCGGAGAAGGTGAGCGTGAACTCCCTCGCCGTTCGCCGTCCGGAAATCATCTCCCAGGGAGCCAAGGCCTTCGGGAACCAGTGCATCGTCCTGGGAATGGACGCCCTGCGCGTGGGGGAGTCGGAAGAGACTCCGTCCGGCTACGAGGTCGTGGTCAAGGGCGGTCGCGAACGCACCGGGATCGACGCCGTCGCCTGGGCGTGCCGCGCCGAGGAACTGGGTGCCGGGGAGATCTGCCTGAACTCCATCGACGCGGACGGCACCAAGACGGGTTACGAACTGGAAATCACGCGGAAAGTGTGCCGCGCGGTGGGCATCCCGGTGATCGCCTCCGGCGGTGCGGGCGCTCCCGGGCACCTGGTGGCCGTGCTCGCCCCCGATGTGGGAGCGGACGCCGCCCTGGTCGCGAGCCTCGTGCACATCGACGGCTGGACCGTCGGATCGCTCAAGGCGGAGATGGCGGAAGCCGGAGTTCCGGTCAGGATCTGACCAGTTCGTTCCTCGTCGTCCCGACCTTGCGCACCGGTGCCAACCGGAAGCGGAACGTGGCACCGCCCCCGACGGTTCCATGGGCCTCGATGTCGCCTCCCAGGCGGTCGAGGATCCTCTTGACCGTGGCCAGACCGATCCCGATTCCGTCGATCGAATCGCCGTGCAACCGCTGGAACGCCTTGAACATCAGGTCGGCCCGGGCCATGTCGAAACCGATGCCGTTGTCGGAGATCTCGTACCATGTCCCGTCGGCGCGCTGGACGCCTTCCACCCGGATCCTGGGCGCGCTTTCCCCACGGGTGAATTTCCAGGCGTTTCCCAGGAGGTTCGCGAACACCCTCCGCACCATGTCGGGATCCGAATGGATTCGGGGCAGGTGTCCGATCTGCCAGATCGCTCCGTGCTCCTCGGATCTACCGTCCCTGCCGGTTCCGGCGGCGGTCAATTCCTCGATCGTCTCCCGGACCACTCCCTCGACATCCACCTCCTGGGAGTCGATCTCCTGGCGACCCAGCCGCGAGAGTCCCAACAGCGCTCGGATCAATCTGCCCATCCGTTCCGTGGCCGCCACGATGCGGCCGGTCAGGACGCGAGCCTCTTCCGGGAGCGTTCCCCCGAAGTCCTCCTGGAGGGCGCGCGCGAACCCGTCGATGGCGCGGAGCGGTGCGCGCAGGTCGTGGGACACCGTGTAGGAAAAGGTCTCGATGGATTCCCGCTCCCGCTGGATGTCGGCGGTGCGAAGAACCACGCGTCGTTCCAGTTCCTCGTTGAGTTCGGAAAGCCTGCTCGAATTCTCCTTGAGTTCGCCCACCAGCACCAGTACCGCGGCAAGGACGATTCCGGCCACCAGGGCGTAGCACACGCCGAGGTTGACCCACATGACCGCGGTGCGGTTGACGAGGGGCAGGGCGGCATCGATGGAGCTTCCGTGGCGGATGTTGGAAGTCGCCGCGAGAACGAATTCCACCAGCTCCAGCGCGTACATGGACCAGGCCCACCGCCGGGGCAGCAGGAGCCAGGTCAGGACGAACACCGACAGAAGCAGGGAACCCGCGGGCGAACTGCTCCCGTGCAGGATCAGACCGACCGTTCCCCCCGCCGAAATGGAGCCGAGGACGAACACGGCGCGGATCTCGGTCCCGACTTTGCCCCGAAACACCCAGAGACCCGCGACGATCGCCAGGAACAGGGCATTCCAAAGGGAGGCCCTGACATCTCCCGTACCTTCCAGGACCCGACCCGATCCGAACAACAGCGTGATGGAACCCATCACCAAGGTCACCTTGTGCACGAGATCGAGCACCTTGACCCGGATCCCGGCGAATTTCCCATCTCTGGACACGTCGATCATGAATCCCACGATCTTAGCTCTCCCCGACCTGTTTGACACGCCCGACCATTGCGGCCCAACCTTTTCGAACGCTCGAGCATTGCTCCGGTTTCCGCCTCCGGGAAGAACGTCCACACCCTTGACAAATGCGGCCTGCGGACTAATTTTCCTCCCCTCGTTCGTCGGGCAATTAGCTCAGTTGGTAGAGCAGGTGACTCTTAATCACCGGGTCGTAGGTTCGAGCCCTACATTGCCCACTTCGAAACGGCTTCCGGGACACTCAGACCGTCCGGGAGCCGTTTCTCTTTTCCGATGGAAACGTTGCATCTGTTGCCGCGCCAGGAGCGCAGGGTCCTTGCCGGCCACCTTTGGGTCTTCTCCAACGAGGTCGACTGGAAGAAATCTTCCAAACCACAGCCCGGCGAAAGCCGACTGCTGGTGGCGGCCAACGGTCGCCCGCTGGGGCTGGTCGACGTCCATCCCCACACCCTGATCGCCGCCAGGCTCCAACCCGACCTGCCGGAGCCGGATCCCACCGAGGAGTTCTGGGTGGAAAGGCTCGGGAAGGCCTTGGCGGAGCGGGCGGCTTGGCTGGGCGGCAACGCCTTCTGCCGCCTGGTCAACGCGGACGGGGACCGCCTGCCCGGCCTGACGGTGGACCGGTACGGAACGCACGCGGTGGTCCAGGCCCAGACGGTGGCCATGGATCGCCGCGCTCCCGCCGTGGCCCGCGCCCTGCTGAACCTGGGCCTGGAAGGGGTCAAGCTGTCCGGATCCGGTGCTTCGCGCGTCTTGGAAGGACTCCCCGACGAGGATCGCTGGTTCGGGAACCGGACAGGGCCCGCCTGGGTGCCGGTGGGTCCGGACGTGGAGGCAGGGGCTCCGTTCGAGGGCGGTCAGAAGACGGGGTTCTTCCTGGACCAGGCCGCCAACCGGAGACTGCTCGCGCGCCTGGCCGCGGGCAAGCACATGCTGGACGCCTGCTGCTACAGCGGGGGTTGGGGGTTGGCCGCGGCCCGCGCGGGAGCCCTTTCCTGCACCTTCGTGGATTCCTCGCTGGAGGCGCTGGACCTCGTGTCGGCGGGATGGGAGCGGGCGAACCTGTCCGGCGAGCGTTCGCTCCACCAGGCCGACGTCTTCGACGGGTTGCGCGACCTGGCCGGCCAGGGACGCCGCTTCGGGATGGTGGTGCTGGATCCCCCCGCCTTCGCCAAGAGCCGCAAGGCCGTGGACCAGGCGCTGATCGGGTACCAGAATCTGTCCAGACTCGGCCTCGAGGTGCTGGAGGAGGACGGGATCCTGGTGACCTGCTCCTGCTCCGGCCTGGTGCCCGAGGAAGATTTCCGCGCCTCCGTGGTGCGCGCCCTGCGGCAGAAGCGGCGCCAGGCCAGGCTGTTGTGGAGCCTGGGAGCCTCTCCCGACCACCCCGTCCACCCCGCGATGCCCGAAACCCGCTACCTGAAGGTCCTGGTCTGGTCCGTGTCCTGAGGACACAAATCGACAATTCTCGACAACACCCGCAGATGGATCACACGCCCTTCTGATCCGTTTTTCGCCGGCGTGTCCCGCGCGTTTCAGCGGCGAGTCGACAGATTCCGGCGTGAATTCCGGCCGTACATTCGACCGGACCCATCATCCAGGAGGTTTACGCTTGACCAAAAAAATCCGCACGGGACCGGTGCTCTCCGCGATCGCCTTGGCCGCGTCCGCGGCATCCGCGGCCCAGTTTTCCGACGTCCGGCACATCGTGGTCATCTACCAGGAAAACTGGAGCTTCGACGGCCTGCTCGGGAAATTTCCGGGCGCGGACAACCTCGACAGCGCGTCCGCGATGTCCAAGACGCAGCTCGATTCGACCGGAACCCCCTACACGCACCTTCCCTTCAACGATTCGGCGCACTTCGGGGCGCAGCTCGTGCTCGCCGACGGACCATGGGACATGACGCAGTACCTGAACGCCGACTCCCTGACGGAGGATCTGGTCCACCGGTACTACCAGGAACAGTGGCAGATCAACGGCGGCCTCAACAACCGGTTCGCGGCCGGCTCGGACGCCAAGGGCCTCTCCATGAGCTACGTGGACGCCACGAACCTCCCCTTGGGCGTGCTCGGATCGCAGGGGGTGGTGATGGACCACTTCTTCCACAGCGCCTTCGGAGGCTCCTTCCTGAACCACATCTGGATGGTCTCGGCGCAGACCCCCAAGTGGCCTGCGGGTCCCCTCCCCGCCTCCAAGATCACGACGTTCGACGTCATGGGGAATCGGACCAACGACGGCTACATCACCCCGGACAGCTTCGCGGTGAACACGGTGCAACCCATGACCTGGCCGTACTATCCGGGAACCCCGGACTCGCTGCGCCTGCCCCCGCTGAACATGACCACCATCGGCGACCGCCTGGATTCGGCGAACATCCCCTGGGCCTGGTACTCGGGCGGCTGGGACTCGGCGCTGGCCGGAGACGGGAATTCCCCGAACATCCAGTTCCAATACCACCACCAGGCGTTCAACTTCTTCCAGAAATTCGCGGACACGAGCTCCGCCTACCGCAAGGCCCGCCTCAAGGACGAGACGTCCTTCTTCACCGATCTGTCGTCCGGCCACCTGCCCTCCGTGGTCTGGATCAAACCCGAAGGGGAACAGAACGAGCACCCCGGATACGCGATGCTGGTGAACGGACAGAACCACGTCAAGGCCCTGGTGGACAGCCTGAAGGCCCACCCTAGCGTCTGGGACAGCACCGTGCTCATCATCACCTACGACGAGCACGGGGGACGCTGGGACCACGTGGCCCCGCCCGTCATCGACAAGTGGGGTCCGGGCCTGCGTGTGCCCGGCATCCTGCTCTCGCCGCTGGCCAGGTCGGGAATCGTGGACAAGCGCCAATACGAAACCGTCTCCATCCTCTCCTTCATCGAGCACCGGTACGGCCTCAGGCCCTTGTCCGCCCGCGACTCCCTGGCCGATCCCTTCACCGGAGCCTTCGACTTCCCGATCGCCACCGGCATCAAGCCAACCGGCCCTCGCGGACACGAAATGTCTCTGCGCAACGTCGCGCCCGGCGAGATCTCCATCCACCGCGCCGACGCCTCCGGTCCCGCGGAATTCGAAGTCCGGGACCTGCGCGGTCGCCTGGTGGGACGCCAGGCCGTGGATGCCGGACAGGCGGATGCCCGGATCCAGGTGGGTGCATCGGGACTGGTGGTGATCCGCGCTGTGGGTTCCGCGGAGAGCATCAAGACCTTCGTCCAGTGACACCCCCGTGCCAGCCCCGAAAGGGGGTTGGCTCCTGTTTCCCACCTGTTTCGAACCCGTCGGCATCGGCGGGTTTCATGCAATTTGCGGAATTCGTTCGAACCGGGAGCAAACCATGGACCGCATGCCGAACCCGAGACTGCTCTTTTCCGCGGTGGCGCTCGCCTGCGGTTGCGCCTCCGCCGCCAAGCTGTCGGATGTCAAGCACTTCGTGGTGATCTACCAGGAGAACTGGAGCTTCGATGGTCTCCTGGGAAGATTTCCGGGTGCGGACGGATTGGACAGCGCCTCCGAAATCTCCAGGACGCAGGTGGACTCCAGCGGCGTTCCCTACGCCCGGCTGCCCTTCAACGACGCGGCCCATTTCGGTTCCAACCTGGACTTGCCCGACGGTCCCTGGGATCTGACCACGTACCTGAACGCCGATTCGCTCACCCGGGATCTCCGGCACCGCTTCTACCAGGAGCAATACCAGATCGACGGCGGGAAGAACGACCGTTTCGTGGCGGGTTCCGACGCCGAGGGCTTGGCCATGAGCTACGTGGACGCGAAATCCCTGCCTCTGGGGGTCCTGGCCACCCAGGGGGTCGTGATGGACCACTTCTTCCACAGCGCCTTCGGAGGATCCTTCCTCAACCACATCTGGATGGTCGCTGCGCGGAGCCCGCGCTGGCCCAAAGGCAAGGCCTTGCCCGCATCCAAGATGGCGAAGCTCGATTCCCACGGCCACCTCCTTCCCAAAGGCGATGGGTTCATCACCCCCGACAGCTTCGCCGTGAACACCGTGCAGCCCTGGGCCTGGCCTCACCTGCCTGGCACGGCGGATTCCCTACGGCTTCCCCCCTTGGACCTGCCCACGATCGGTGATCGGCTGGACAAGGCCGGGGTGTCCTGGGCGTGGTACAGCGGAGGCTACGACTCGGCCATGGCGGGCGGAGGGGAGTCCCCCGAAATCGAATACCAGTACCATCACCAGCCCTTCCTCTACTTCCGGAAGTTCGTGGACACGGCATCCACCTATCGGAAAAAGCACATGAAGGACGAAACATCCTTCTTCTCCGACCTGGAGGCCGGGAAACTGCCCGCCGTGGTTTGGATCAAGTCGGAAGGCGAACAAGACGAGCATCCCGGCTACGCCCAACTGGTGAAGGGCCAGAACCACGTCCGGGCCCTGGTGGACAGCTTGCGGAACCATCCCTCCGTCTGGAACAGCACCGTGGTGGTCATCACCTACGACGAGAACGGCGGACGCTGGGACCATGTGGCACCACCCGCGACCGACAAGTGGGGGCCCGGGACGCGGGTGCCGGGAATCCTGCTTTCGCCGCTGGCCCGTCGCGGGATCGTGGACAAGCGGATCTACGAGAGCGTTTCGACCCTCTCCTTCATCGAAGCCCGATGGCACCTGAAGCCGCTCTCCTCCCGCGACGCGAAAGCCGACCCCTTCTCCGGCGCCTTCGACTTCCCCGTGTCGGCACCTGCCGATCCGGCACCGACCAACACGCACTGAGGCCCGTTTCCCAGCGCATCCCAGCCCAAGGCTTCCTACCTTGGGGGGCCACATGACCTCGACGCACCATCGACCGATCCGGATCCTTCCCCTCTTGGTTCTCCTGACGGTCGCAACCGGTCCGGCTTGGTCGGAAGGGGATCTGTCCGCTGGGATCGGACTCGGCGGGTACGTCTCTCCCGTTCCCGGGAACGCCTCCGACGCCGGCGAACGCGCCAGCCTCCTGGTCGAGGCCGCCGGGAACTGGTCCCTGATGCCGGAACTCTCGGTGGGGCTCTGGGAGATCGGATCCTTCGGCGGCGGGGACTTGACCTTGGCACCTTCCGACGTGGCCTCCGAAACCATCGACAATTCCGCCACAGCCCTGGTCCTCACGCGGGTCTGGGAATCCGAACAGTTCCATGGCAGGATCGGAGTGTCCGTCGGGGCGGGGCCGTTCTACCTGAGCGATCGGATCGACCATTCCGGCGCCTATCTGGAGACTTCCGGTTGGGGTCCCATGGGGACACTCCAATCGGTCTGGTCGGCCGACCTGGGCGACAAGGCCTTCTACCGGATCCGACTGGCCTGGCTGTGGGCCTCCACCGACCTCGCCGTGCCGGGCAACCCCGGTTATCGGCAGATTTCGGATTGGAGCCGTATCGAACTCACCTTGGGACTGGGTCTCAAGATCTGAGATTCCTGGCCAAGGCCGTCTCCAGGGTGATACCATGACCCCCGCATGGCGCAATTAGAGCAGTTGTGGAAGGAATGGAAGGTCGACGGCAGCCGCAAGGCCAAGGACAGGCTGTTGGCGGAATACGCGGGCCTTGCCCGCCAAACCGCGCAGCGAGTGGCGGTCGGCCTTCCGAGCCACGTGGAAATGGGCGATCTCGTGGGTGCCGGCGTGATGGGCCTGATCCGGGCGGTGGAAACCTTCGAACCCGAGCGCGAGATCAAGTTCGAGACCTACGCCGTCCACAAGATCCGCGGCGCGATCCTGGACGAATTGCGTTCCCTGGACTGGGTTCCGCGAAGCGTGCGCCAGAAAGGTCGGAGCCTGCAGAAGGCGTATTCGGAGATGTCGGGCCTCCTGGGTCGGGCTCCCTACGACGACGAAGTCGCCCAGCACCTTGGACTGACGCTGGTCGAATTCGAGGAACTGCTTTCCGAGGTCGCGCCCTTGACGGTGCTTTCCCTGGACGAGCAGGACGGGTTGGGAGACGATGCGCCCGCCCTTTCCGAGACCATCGCCGATCCGCAGGCCGCCAACGCCCTGGCCGACATCGAGGAAGGGCAGTCGAAGGCCTTGCTCCGCGAAGCCATCTCCGGGCTCCCGGCCAAGGAACGCCTGGTGGTATCCATGTACCACTTCGAGGAGCTGAACTTCAAGGAGATCGGCAAGGTGATGGGCGTCACCGAATCCCGGGTGTGCCAGATCCACTCCAAGGCCATCGTCAAGCTGCGGGCCCGGGTGCGGTTGCAGGCGAAGAAATGAGCCGCGGCGACTTCCCGACGGCGGGTTCGGGATCGGGCGACACGCGCAGGATCGCGTCGAGGCTCGCGAGCCCCGAGGGCGTGGCGGAAGGCCCGGACGGGATCGACGGACGCGCCGAGCGCCTGCGCCGCTCGACGGAATCCGTCATCACCTTGCCGGCGCTGCCGGAAACCGTGTCGCGGCTCCTGGAGATGGTCGACGATCCGGAAACGTCGGCGCGCGGCCTGGCCCAGGCCATCTCCACCGACCAGGTCCTCACCGCGCGGGTGCTCAAGCTCGCCAATTCCAGCTACTACGGTTTCCAGCAGAAGGTGGGGACAGTGAGCCTGGCGCTTGTGGTCCTCGGGTTCGGGGCCGTGAAGGACCTCGCGCTGGCCACGTCGGTGATGAACGTGTTCGGGAACGCTTCGAAGGATCCGCACTTCGACATGAGGGCGTTCCGGGAACATTCCGTGGCGGTCGGAGTGGCATCCCGCTGCCTTTCCAGGATCCTTCGGGTGGCGACGGCCGGAGAGGCCTTCACCGTCGGGATCCTGCACGACATCGGTCAGGTGGTCCTGCACGAATACCACCCCGACGCCTTCCTGGAGACCCGACGGCTGGTGCGGGAAGAAGGCAGATCCCTCCTCGAAGCGGAGACGACCGTCCTCGGGGCGGCGCATCCCCAGGTGGGCGGATGGCTGTGCCGGCGCTGGAACCTGCCCGAAGCCATCTGCCAGGGCATCGACCTGCACCACGGGCCGTTCCCCGGACAAGCCGAAACCGGCCTCCCCGCCCTGGTGGCCCTGGCCGACCATCTCGTGGCCTCCATCCACCCCGGATCCTGTCCGCTCGCGGAGGATCTGGATCTCAGGGTCCTGCACGTGCTTTCCGCGCTGGGCAACAGCGTCGACGCCTCGGACCTCCCCACCTTGCACGACGCGGTCGAACTGGAACTGGAACGCGCGGGCGACGTGATGGACGCCTTCCGTTGAGCCAGGCGCGGATCGCGGAACTGGAGCGGTTGCTGGGGGAATCCGAACGCGAACGGGCCGAACTTCTGGACACCGTGCGGGACACCTTGCACCTGCAGCGGATGGCGGACGAGGCAGGAAGCTCCAGCGAACTTTCCCCGCTGCTGCGCTCCTTCGTGCGGGCCTTGGGCAGGATCGTCCCCTGGACGGCCGCCGAGGTGCGCCTGCGCGGGAGCGTGGGCGACCGCAGGCTCTCCCGGATCGCCCTGCGGGAGGGATGCGGACCGAACATGGAAACCGAGATCCGCGAACTGGACGAGGAAGGCGTCCTGGAATGGGCCCTGGAGTCCTTAAAGCCCACCGCCCTGCCGTCGCTCGGAGACCCCCGGGGTCCGGGTTGGCTGCTGGTGCCGCTGGTGGTGCAGGGAGCCGACATCGGATTCGCCCTCCTGCGCACGGTGCCGCCTCCCGATTCCCTCACCGCGCACCACCTCGAGATGGTCCGGCTGGTGGCCTCGCAGACGGCCGTGGCCCTGGACAACATCGCCCACATCGACGAAATCCGTCATGGGTACATCGAATTGCGCAGCCTGCACGACGTGGCGGCTTCCCTGGGGAGGAGCCTGGACCCGCAGAGCCTGTTCGATACCGTCCTCAAGGCTCTTCGGGAGCGCATGGACCCGCCCGTCGTGGCGCTGGGCATCTTCCGGCCCACCGGCGAGCCGATGCGGCTGATGGCCGAAGGCGCCGGCCCGGAGTCCTGCCAGGGGATGCTCGCGCGGATCGTTTCCGCGGGCAGGACGCAAAGGCTGGACGTGTCCCTGGGCTCGGGCCAGGACATGGAGCGCCTGGGGTGCCGCCGGGCGATCGGGTTCCCGCTCCTGCACGGGGATGGAGACTGCCTGGGGGCGCTGCTCGTGGCCGAGGCCGGTGGGAACGTCCTGGACGCACCCGACGCGGTGGAGTGGTTGGAGGCCGTTTCCCATCTGCTGGCCGCGGCGGTCGACAACGCACGGCTCTTCGAGGACGTCGTGACCGCCAACCACCGGATGTCGGATCTCCAATCGAGCATGATCCAGGCGGGAAGGCTGGCGGGGATCGGGCAGTTGGCGGGCGGGATCGCCCACGAGATCAACAATCCCCTGCAGGTCATCCTGGGCCGGATCCAGATCCTCCAGGTCCGGAACTCCGAACAGCCGGAGGTGCTCGCCGACCTCGGTCGCGTCGAGACGGAGATCATGCGCATCGCGCACATCGTGCGGGGCCTGCAGAACTTCGCGAGGCAGGATGAGAGCGAGCCGGAGGGCAAGCCCTCCCGCCTGTCCACCTTGACGGAATCCGTCCTGGAACTGGTCGGATACCGGCTGCGGCGCCAGGGGATAGTGGTGGTCCGCATCGGATTCGACGACTCGCCCCTGATCGCGGGGGACCTGGAACAGTTGCGCCACGTGGTGCTCAACCTCTGCCTGAACGCGCTGCATGCGATGCCGCGCGGGGGAACCCTGTGGCTGGAAACGAAGGTCCACGAGGACCAGGCCGTGCTCGAGGTGGCCGACACCGGCCCCGGCATTCCCACCGAGGACCTGGAGCGGATCTTCGATCCCTTCTTCGCGCGTTCCGGCGGCATGGGGCTGGGCCTGGCCATCGGATTCGCCGTCGCCCAGCGCCACGGTGGTTCGCTCCACGCCGTGCCCGGTCTCGCCATGGGCGCCAAATTCCGGTTGATCCTTCCTCTGCACCGGCCCGCCTCCGGCCTCAGCCCCGGATGAAGCTGTCGGCCCACCCGCGCACGTCCTTGCCGTTGAGGACGTGGAAGGTGCGCAGCTTTTCCAGCGACCGGGCGGGGAACCCCGACAGCGGCACGTGGACCAGGCGCTTCCCCGCATCGCGGGCGATTCCCTGGAGCTGCAGGCTGGGCGGATCCCACGAAGCGAAGGCGACGACCTTTTCCCGCGCGAAGAGACAGGTGCCGGCCACCAACGTTTCGAGGGCTCCCCGCGCGCCCAGAGGGGGATCGGGCAGGGAATAGACGTCGGGAACGTGCCGGGGCGGAAACAGGAGCGCCAACCCCCCGTAGCGGGAGCGCAGGATCCCCGGCCCGACCGGATCCATGGCGGGATCCGTCGCGTAGAAGATCAAGGTGGATTCGCCGGGGTGCTCGGCGTACCAGGTGCCGCGATGCGGATACGAAGCGTCTTCCCCTTCGTCGAAGGCGATGATCGCGGCGTCCAGCCGCAGCGACCGGGCGGGATGCTCGAGCACCCAGATCTCGCCCTTCCAGAAGTTCCGAACCGTTTCGCGCAGGTCGAGTCCGTCGAGCAGGCTCGATTCGTAAGGTCGCGATCGGATCTGGCCCGACGGGCTGGAAGACCGGGCGCGCTCCCGGATTTCGCGGTGGAACCGTTCGATGGAAAGATCTTCCGGAAGGTGCGAGCAGAGCGACGTGGGCTTCCAGTCGCGGAGGTATCGGGCGGCCTCCTCGGGTTCGGGGTCGCGCCGCAGGCGGATTTCCGTCCAGCGCGGAGGCCTGGGAAGGAGCCGGTTGGACCAAGGACGGGATTTCTCCTCGCCGGGACGGCGGGCTCGCGCGGGCCCCAACACCAGACGGTCGCCGTCCGGTTCCATGCCGTGGTACTTCGCGGCCTCGAGCACCGCGGCCGCGAAGGAATCGCCGGCGCAGGCGCGTGCCGCCTGGACCAGGTCCCACATCGAAGGTTGGTGGTATCCGGAAGCCGTGGCCAGGCGCTTGGCGAAGCGCTCCGCCGCACGCACCTCGTGCACCGGAAGGAACCGGGCCCGTCGGCGTTCCAGGTGGCGCTCGCGGGCCCAGGAAAGCACGCGGGCCGGCCAACGGTGGAACGGAGGCTGCTGCGCCATGGGGTCGGCGCGGATCCGCTCCACTTCCTGGGCCACGAAAGGCCATTCTCCCAGGCAGAAGACCAAGTGACGGGGTTCCACGGGGAGAAGTTCCAGGTCTTCGATCCCGTCGTCCTCGCCCGCCTCCCGAGGGGTCTCCGCTCCCGGGGCGGCCAGGGCCCGGAGAAGGTC
>CAYXXL010000022.1:0-16382 GCA_964469025.1 uncultured Fibrobacteria bacterium | reverse complement strand
TCCCCGAAAGGCTCTCGGAGCTCCCCACGAACAGGTATCCCCCGGGCACGAGCAGTCGGGTCGCCTCGCGGACGAAGCGCGATCGGCCTTCCCGATCGAAGTAGATCATGACGTTGCGGCAGAAGATCGCGTCCATGGGGCCGCGCTTCGGATAGGGAACGTCCGAGAGGTTGAGCCTCGCGAAGGAAAGCGGCTCGCGCAGGGACGGCTTGGCCGACAGTCCTTCCGGGACTCGATCCCACCACTTGCGCTTCTGGACCTCCGGGACGTTCGCGAGCTTCTGTTCGTCGTAGCTCCCCCGCTGGCAGGACTCCAGCGCCCGGGTGGAGATGTCCGTCGCCAGGATCCGCAGGTCCGCAATGCCGGGGCCGGCGGCGTCCTGGCAGACCATGGAGAGGGTGTAGGGTTCCTCTCCCGTGGCGGCGGCGGCGCACCACAGCCTGAAGCTCTTCTTCCCGGCCTCCACCGCCGATCTGACGATTTCCGTCAATACCTCGAAGTGCTTTCCGTCGCGGTAGAACGAGGTGAAATTGGTGGAGATGGCGTCCAGCAGGTGGACGATCTCGTCGTCCGCCTCGGGACCGGACAGGACCTCCAGGTACTCGTCGTACCCGGAAAGTCCCAGCACCCGGAGCCGTTTCGCGAGTCGCGCCTGGACCAGGGCCTGCTTGGAATCCCCCAGGGCGATTCCCGCCCTGCCGTGCACCAGGTCGCGGATCGCCGCGTACTGGTCCGGGCCGATCTGGTCCTGGATCATGCCCGCCGCCCGAGCGGAACGCGCTCCCGATGGAGGCGTTCCGCGGCAGCCGCGCGATCGTTACGACTGCCCGGCAGCGGCATCAGAACTCCTTCAACGCCTCGTTGTCCAGCGGGATGCCGTTGCTCCCGTTGGTCCCGTTGCTCCCGGCCTTCACCACATGGACACCCTTCTTCGAATGCTGCGGGGCGGAAACAGCCGCCTTGTGGACCGGAGCGCTCCTGCCCGCGTTGATCACCTGGCCGGTGGACCGGATCCGGAACTGGCCGACCATCCCCTGGAGTTCCTCGGCCTGGCTGGACAGTTCCTCGGAGGAGCTGGCCGATTCCTCCGCGTTCGCAGCGTTCTGCTGGGTCACCTTGTCCATCTGCACGACGGCCTCGTTGACCTCCTTGATCCCCTGCGACTGCTCCTTGCTGGCCGCGGCGATCTCCCCGATCAGGTCGTTCACCTTGCGGATGCTCCCCGCGATCTTGTCCAGCGAAACCGCCACGGAGTCCACGATGGCCACGCCGTCTCCGGCATTGCGCACGGACTCCGCGATCATGTCCGCCGTGTTCTTCGCGGCCTGCGCCGACCTCTGCGCGAGGTTCCGCACCTCCTCGGCGACCACGGCGAAACCGCGGCCCGCCTCCCCGGCGCGCGCCGCTTCCACGGCGGCGTTCAAGGCCAGGAGGTTCGTCTGCATGGCGATCTCGTCGATGGTCTTCACGATCTTGGCGGTCTGGTCGGAACTTTCCTTGATCTTGTTGATCGCGGAACTCATCTTGCCCATCGCGTCCAATCCGGTGCGCGTGTTTCCGTCGGCCTCGTTGGCCAGGTTCTTCGCGGCCAGTGCGTTGTCCGCGTTCTGGCGGGTCATGGAGGCCATCTCCTCCAGGGACGCGGACACTTCCTCCAGGGAACTCGCCTGTTCGTTGGCGCCTTGCGCCAGATTCTGGCTACCCGAGGCGATCTGCTGGCTCGCGCTGGACACCTGGCCCGTGGAATCCGAAACCTGGGCCAAGGCCTTCTCCAGGTTGTCCACCGCCGAGTTCAGGGCCTCCTTGATCTTGGCGTGGTCGCCCTGGTAGTTGCCCTGCACGCGCACGGTCATGTCGCGGTCGGCCACCTTCTCCAGGATTCCGGCCGCCTCGTTGATGGGCTCGAGGACCGAATCCAGGGTCTTGTTCACGCCGGCCACGAGTTCGTTCCAGCCGCCCAGGAACAGGGACGCGTTGGCGCGGGTGGACAGGGCGCCCCCCAACGCGGCCTTCACCAGGCCGTCGGTCTCCTTCAAGAGGTCGCTCATCATCTTGACCACCGCGTTCAGGTTGTTCTTGATGATGTTGTACTGGCCCTTGTAGACCGTCGTGATCTCCGGCGGGATGACGCCCTTGCTCACCTTGTCCACGTAGTCGGCCGTCACCATCAGCGGGTCCACGATGTTGGTGATGGTGTCGTTGACGCCGCTGACCAGCTGCTTCCAGCCACCCAGGAACAGGTCGGCGTTGGCGCGCTTGTCCAGTTCGCCTTCGGCGGCGGCCTTGATGATGCCGTCCGTCTCCTTCAAAAGTTCGCCCATCATCTTGACCACCGCGTTCAGGTTGGTCTTGATGATGTTGTACTGGCCCTTGTAGACCGTCGTGATCTCCGGCGGGATGACGCCCTTGCTCACCTTGTCCACGTAGTCGGCCGTCACCATCAGCGGGTCCACGATGTTGGTGATGGTGTCGTTGACGCCCGCCACCAGCTGCTTCCAGCCCCCCAGGAACAGGTCGGCGTTGGCGCGCTTGCCCAGTTCGCCTTCGGCGGCGGCCTTGATGATGACATCGGTCTCCTTCAGCAGGTCGCTCATCATCTTGACCACCGCGTTCAGGTTGGTCTTGATGATGTTGAAGTCGCCGTTGTAGTTGTCGGTGATGGTGGGCGGAATGACGCCCTTCGAGATGTCGTCCACGTACTTGGCCGTCACGTTGATGGGCCCGATCAGGGCGTCCAGGGTGTCGTTCACCCCCTGCACGATCTTGCGGAAGTCGCCCTGGTGCTTGGTGGCGTCGGCGCGCGTCGCCAGCTTGCCTTCGACCGCGGCCTTGACCAGCACGTCCGTGTCCGCGATCAGCGCCTTCAGGTTCGCGCGCAGCTGCTCGATGTGGTCGTTGATGAACGCCTTCTTGCCCGGGAATTTCTCCAGGGGCGCTTCGAAGTTGCCCTTGCCGAACTCCGATATGCAGGCCATCGCCTTCTTCTTCACCGCGATGTGTCCGAAGACCATGTCGTTCACGCCCTTGGCCATCTCGCGAAAGACGCCTTCGAACCTCTCCGCGGGGATGGCCACGTCGATGTCGCCCTTGGTGTGCTCGTCCGACATGTGGACCATCTCCTGGACGAGTCCGCCGATCTTCTCCACCAAGTGGTGCAGGGAAACCTTGAGCCTGCCTGTTTCGTCGGTGCCGTCCACGTCTATGGCCATGTCGGTCCTGCCGCTCGCGATCCGGTCGGCGATGGCGATGCACTGGTGGATGGGCTTGGTGATGCTGCGCGTCAGCATCCATCCGATCAGCGAGGAGAGCAGGATCAGCACGAGCATCATCCCCACCAGCTCGTGTTCCAGGGAAGTGGCGGCGGCTGCGGCGGATTCGCCGTCCTTGCTGGCCAGTTCGTCCTGGAACGCGGACAGCTCGTCGAGCGACTTCGCGTACTGGTCGAACGCGTCCTTGTTGGCCCCGAACAGGAGCGACGCGGCCTCCTGCTTCCTGCCCTGCGCGATCAGCTCGATCAGGCTCGCCCTGGACGTCCCGTAGCTCGCGCGCCGTTCCATCGCGTTGGCGAGCAGGCGCTTCCCTTCGTCGCTCTTGATCGAAGCGGACAACGAGTCGTAGATCGAGGTGTTCTTCTCGCTGATGGCCGACACCCTGCCCTTGAGCTCCAGGATCTTCTGCTGGTCGTCCACCAGCAGCATCTCCCGGATCAGGCTGGAGGCGATGTTCGTGTTTCTCGAAGCCGTGTTCACCTGCCGATTCTTGACCATGCGGTCCTTGACGACCATGTCGATGGTGCCGTCGAGTCCGGAGATCGCCTGGAAGGCGTAGAATCCGACTCCGACGAAGAGCAGCAGGATGGTCCCGAAGCCCAGTGCGATGCGGGAGCCAAGGTTCAAGTTCTTAAGCATGTTCGTTCTCCTTGTTGCGCGGTTTGGATGGAAAAGGGATCAGGCGCTCGCGGCCTGGATGTTGTGGATCTCCTGCCCGGACAGGACCTTGTCGATGTCCAGCAGGATCTTGACGCTCTGTCCGATCTTCCCCATCCCCAGGATGAATTCGGTCTCGATGGAGGCCCCGAAGCTGGGGGCGTCCTCGATGCTCGCTCCGGGGATGTCCAGGACCTCCCGGACCTCGTCGATGATGGTGCCCAGCACGACCACGCCGTCGGCATGGCGGATCTGCACCACCACGATGCACGTGCGCTCCGTGTCCTGCGCGCGCAGCAATCCGAATTTCAGTCGCAGGTCCACCACCGGGATCACTTTCCCCCGCAGGTTGATGACACCCCTGACGTAATCCGGAGTCCTGGGGACCCGCGTGATGGACTGGAGCTGGATGATCTCCTGGACCTTCAGGATCTCCAGTCCGAATTCCTCCTCTCCCAGCCGGAACGTCAGGTATTTCCCTGCCCGGTTCCCGGCGACTTCCGATCCGTTCGCAACCATCTCCGTCATATCGAACCTCCCTTCATTCCGATGCGATCTTCACCACGGCTCCCACGTCCAGGATCAGGCTCACGGAACCGTCGCTCATGACGGCTCCGCCCGTGATGCCGGGAACCTGACCCATTCCGCCGCCGATGTTCTTGATGACCACCTGCTGCTGCTCCAGGATCTCGTCGACGACGATCCCGATCTTCCGCCCGAAGGCGTCCTCGACCACGATCACGACGCCTTGGGCGTCGGATCCGTCGTTTTCCGTCGAGTCGGAGAAGATCCGCCCGAGCCGCACGAGGCGGACGATGTCTCCGCGGAGGTTCAGGACTTCGCCCTTGCCGACCACGGTGTGCACTCTTCCTTCCTCCGGGCGCACGGTGGTCAGGATGGACAGGGTGGGCACGATGTAGCGCTCTCCCCTGGATCTTACCACCATTCCCTGGATGATCGCCAGGGTCAGCGGCAGCCGGATCACGAAGCTGGAGCCCACGCCCTTCTCCGACCGGATTTCCACCGCGCCCCGCAGCGCCTCGATGTTCTTCTTCACCACGTCCATCCCCACCCCGCGGCCGGACACGTCGGTGACCGCCTTGGCCGTGGACAGCCCGGGCAGGAAGACCATCTGGTGGACTTCGGCGTCCGAGTAGGACTGGTCGGCCTTGGCCTTGCCGGAAGCGATCGCCTTGCGAAGGATGGCCTCGCGGTCAAGGCCCTTGCCGTCGTCCTCGATTTCTATGAACACGCTTCCCGCCTTGTGGTAGGCGCGAAGGCAGATCCGGCCCTGGACGGGTTTTCCGGCCGCGATGCGATCCGGGGCGAGCTCGATCCCGTGGTCCACGGAGTTGCGCACCATGTGCACCAGGGGGTCGCCGATGTTCTCCACCACGGTCTTGTCGAGTTCGGTGTCCTCTCCCTCCATGCACAGCTCGATCTGCTTGTCGAGCTTGCGGGCCAGGTCGCGCACCAGCCGCGACATCTTCTGGAACGTGGAGCGGATGCCCACCATGCGCAGGGACATGGACAATTCCTGGATCTGGCGCAGCATGAGGGTCGCCTGGGCGATCTTGTTCTCCAGGGGGAGGTCCCGCACCTCCTGCAGGCGGGGATCGGCCCAGACCATGGACTGCGCGATGACGGCCTCTCCTATGGCGTCGATGAGAAGGTCCAGCCTCTGGACGGGGACCCTGATGGTCTCCTCCACGGAAAGGCTCTTCCCGTCCGGCGACTTCGCGGCCTGCGCCTTCTGCGACAATATCTGTCCCACATCCCTGGGGTTAGCATCCCCCGCGCGGATCAGGATCTCGCCCAGGGGCCTGACGTCCCCCTCCTGCTGGCGGCGCAGGGCCCGTTCCACGGCCTCTGGAGCCACACCTTTCTCCACCAGGAGCTCGCCCATCTTCCGGGACGACTTCTCCGGGGCGAGGGCGGGCATGGGAGGCAGGTAGTCCGCGTCGCAGAGCCGGTCGATCAACGCTTCCAGGTTCGGGGGGGGCTCCCAGCTACCTCCCGTCACCTGCTTCTCCAGGCCGTCCACCAGGTGCCGGAAGGCGTCGGTGGCCTCCAGCAGGACATCCACATGCTGGCCACCCAGCACGATCGCGTGGTTCCGCGCCCGGTCCATCAGGCTTTCCGCGGAGTGCGCCAGACGCTGGATGTCCCTGAGTTCCAGGAACGCCGCCAGTCCCTTGAGGGTGTGGCAGGAGCGGAACACCAGGTTGATGGACTCCTCGTCGTTGGGATTGATCTCCAGCTTCAGGAGCGACTTCTCGATGTTGTGGATGTGGTCGCCGCCCTCGGCGATGAAATCCACCAGGAACGACGGGTCGCCGGCGAAATTCGTGGAGGTCGCGGGATCGCTCGCGGGTCCGCTCGGGAACTGGGAAGGAGGCGCGCCGAACACCGTTTGGCGATCTTCCTCGGAGACCGCTCGGCCACGGGCGGAATTCAGCCGCCCGAGCCGGTCTCCGATCAGGTCCTTGAGCCGAAGCAGGCCTTCCGTGCCAAGTCGCTTCTCGTCCAGCGCGGTCTCCACCTCGTGGACCAGGTTGGACCACTCCCCCAAGTCCAGGACGCCGAACTCGCCCTTGAGGGTGTGCAGGTACCTCTTGACGAATTCGTCGCCGACGGCGGTTCCTTTTTCGCGTTCGAGGATCGCGACCTCGAATTCTTCGAGTTCGGTCCTTTGCCGGCTCGCGAACCGTTCCAGGAGGTCCATTTCTTCGGAATCCGGAGGGGTGGACTCCCTCGGGGCCACGGCGGGGTTCGGTTCCGGATGGTCGCCGAACATCGGAGAATCCTCCAGCGACCGTTCCAGCTTGGTCAAGCCTTGGATCAGCTTGGAAAGTTCCTTTTTCGAACCCTCGGCTCCCGAAGCGATCCCTCCCGCCGTGGCGGCAAGCCGGCGGGCCAGCGTGCGCATGGCTCCGGGAATGCCGCCCATCTCGCACAAAGTCTCCAGCAGAGACAACAGCGAATTTGCGAGATTTTTTTCTCCCTTTTCCAGGGAGCGTCGGAATTCTTCGAGATCCTGACGGATCTTTTGCTTGTCTGTTGGAATTGGCATGGGCGAGTGTGAAGAACACTCTCCAATGACCGGCACTCCGATGTCAAGACTCTGGAGTCAGTTTTCCAGAATTGCGATGGGGGCCAGCTTTTCAGCGGCCTTCTGGAACCGGTCGAAGGCCAAATCCTTCTCGGGCAAGGCCTTCAGCACCAACCGCCCGACCACCTGGGCCAACACCTGGCAGTCGTACAGGGCGCGGTGCAGATCATTTTGCTCCAACTTGATCTTGATCTCCCCCGAAGCCACCATGCGGCCCGCGATGTCGGAGAGCTTGTGGGAGGCGCTTTCACGCATCAGGTTCCGGGAAATCTTGAGGGAATCCAGGACAGGCAGCCGTGGCGGAGTGATCCCCGCCTTCTTGCAGGCCTCCCGCAGGAAGGGCGCGTCGAAGGCATGTCCGTTGTGCGCCACCAACAGGCTCGATTGCCCGCAAAATCTCAGGAAGTTGGGCAGCACCTCCTTGGCGGACGGGGCGTCCTGGACCATCCCGTCCGTGATGTGGTTGACGCGGGTGGCTTCCTCGGGAATGTGGCGGTCGGGCTTCACCAGGCTTTGGAAGGTGCCCTTCTCCAGGATCTCCATCCGTTCCCCCACCTTGTGGAAGGAGAACTTGACCGCGCCGATCTCGATGATCTCGTCCTTGACGGGGGAAAGTCCGGTGGTTTCCAGATCGAAGGCGACCAGCGTGGTGGGCAACAGGAACATAGGGCGGGAAATCTAGCCTGGCACCGCCGATCCAGGGCGGCTGGAACGCTATTTTTGCCACCCATGCCACTGGATCCCAACGGACACCCCACCTCCCCGAGGGGATTTCGCGCCGCACTGCACACCTGCGGGATCAAGGTATCCGGATCGCCCGACCTGGCCCTGCTCGTTTCCGACCGCCTCTCCCGATGGGATGCGGTATTCACCACCAACGCCGTGGCCGCCGCCCCGGTGGCGTTCGGACGCGAGAGGCTGGCCGGGGCGCACCCGCTGGGCGCCATCCTGGTCAATTCCGGCAACGCCAACGCCGTCACCGGCGAACGGGGTCTGGCCGACGCGCGGGAGACGGCGGCCCTGCTGGAACGGTCGCTGAACCTGCCAGAAGGCGCCGCCCTGGTGAGTTCCACCGGCGTGATCGGGGTGCCGCTTCCCATGGACAAGATCCGTCGCGGCGTTTCCGGCATCGCGCCGCTTCCGGTGCCGGACGGCGGAGCCGCCTTCGCCCGGGGGATCATGACCACGGACACGCGACCCAAGCACGCCTCCATCGCCTTCCCGCACGCCGACGGAAAGATCACCCTGGGCGGATGCGCCAAGGGGGCCGGGATGATCCACCCCCGCATGGCCACCATGCTCTCGTACCTGACCTGCGACGCGGACATCCACCCGGACGTGTTGGGCCCCGCCTTCCGCCGTTGCGTGGAAGCGTCCTACAACCGCATCTCGGTGGACGGGGACACCAGCACCAACGACACCTGCGTGCTCCTGGCCAACGGGGCGGCCGACCTTCCCACCATCCTCCCGGGAACCGCCGAAGCGGGGGACTTCGAACAAGCCCTGAGGACGCTCACCGCCCATCTTTCCCGGGAAATCGTGCGCGACGGAGAGGGTGCCACCACGGTGGTGCGCCTGGACGTCGTGGGCGCGCGGGACGCCTCCCAGGCCGAGATGGTGGCCCGCGCCGTGTGCAATTCGCCGCTGGTCAAGACCGCCGTCCACGGACGCGATCCCAACTGGGGCCGCATCCTCTGCGCCGCCGGCTACGCGGGAGCCGGAGTAACCCCCCACTCGGTGGATCTCTCCATCCAGGAGGTGCCGGTGCTGGTGCGCGGAACCCCCTCGGCGTTCGACGCCCCCGCCCTGTCCAGGGCCATGCGCGGCGAGGAGGTCCTGATCCGCCTGGATCTGGGCCAGGGATCGGAAACCACCACGTTCTGGACCTGCGACTTCTCCGCCGAATACATCTCCATCAACGCGGATTACACCACTTGAACCAACCCACCCCCCGCCCGCCCTACCAGGGCGGGAGCCCGGGAAGCCCTCGGAGGCATCGGAAAGCTTGAACTCGCCAACGGAGACCATCGCCTGCAAGTTCGGGGGGACTTCCCTCGCCGACGCTTCCCAGTTCCGCAAGGTGGCGGACATCGTCCGCGCCGACGCGCGCCGGCGCGTGGTGGTGGTTTCCGCCCCCGGGAAGCGCCACAAGCAGGACCCGAAGGTGACGGACATCCTGCTCTCCATCCACGACATGGTATCCCGCGAGCTCGATCCCGATCCCTCCTTCGCCCTCCTGCGCGAAAGGTTCCTGGAGATCGAACGGGAATTGGGCGTGGACGCGGGAATGGCCGCGCTCCTCCACTCCTTCCAGCGCTCGGTCCTGTCCGGAGCGGACCGCGACTGGATCGCATCCCGTGGGGAACACCTCTCCGCTCGCATCATGGCTGCCTACCTGGGCGGCACCTTCGTGGACACGGAAAATGCCGTGTTCCTGGCCTCGAACGGCCTGGTGGACGAGCGGACCTGGAGGGAGCTTCCCCCGCGGATACCGTCGGGCGTCTGCGTGCTCCCCGGCTTCTACGGCACGGGACCGCAGGGCAGGGTCCAGACCTTCTCCCGCGGCGGCTCGGACATTTCCGGGGCCATCCTGGCCCGCGCGACGAACGCCGTCCTCTACGAAAATTGGACGGACGTCTCGGGGCTGTTGATGGCCGACCCCCGCGTGGTCTCCGACGCCGCTCCCATGGAACGCGTCACCTACCGCGAACTGCGCGAACTCGCCTACTCCGGCGCCAACGTGTTCCACGAGGAGGCCATCCTTCCCTGCAAGCAGGCGGGGATCCCCATCCGCATCGCCAACACCAACCGTCCCGCCGACACGGGGACGTTGATCGTTCCCGAGGAACAGGCCGCCGACCGGCCCATCGCCGGCGTGGCCGGGCGCAACGGATTCTGTCTGCTCCAGATCGAGAAGACCCTGATGAACAAGGAGCACGGGTTCGGCCGCCGCGTGCTGGGCATCCTGGAGACCAAGGGCGTGAGCTACGAGCTCTCGCCGTCGGGCATCGACTCCATGTGCGTGGTGATCGACCAGGACAACTTCTCGCCGGTGGAGGACTCCGTGCTCGCCGAGATCCGGCGCAACTGCGAACCGGACGCCATAGGAGTGGAACGGAACCTGGCCTTGATCGCCACCGTGGGCCACGGGATGTCGCGGCGCACCGGCGTGGCCGCAAAGCTGTTCGGGGCGTTGGCCCGGGCGGGCGTGAACGTGCGCGTCATCGACCAGGGAGCTTCCGAGCTTTCCATCATCGTGGGCGTGGACGCCGCCGACCTGCCCGTGGGGATCCGGGCCATCTACGACGCCTTCGTCAGATCCTGACGCCCTTCGCCCGGGCCCAAATGCGAACGATCATTCCATGCTCATGGAGGCGGGGTCGATCTTCATGGACGGCTTCTTGAACAGGAGCACGAACGGCACGCTCACCACGAAGAAGAATCCCACCACCCGGAACGCGTCCAGGTAGGACATCACCGCGGCCTCGCGCGCCACCGCTCCGGTCAGCATTCCCAGCGCCTTTCGCAGCGCTTCCCAACGCGTGTCGCCGTGGCTCATGAACAGCGCCCCGGCGGACTGGAGCCGCGACCAGGTGGCGGGCGAGGTGTTCACCACGTGTTCGGCGAGGACCGACCTGTGGAAGGTCATCCGGCGGTCCACGAAGGAGGCGACCAAGGCGATCCCCACCGAGCCTCCCAGCTGCCGCACCATGTTGGTCATGGCGGTGCCCTGCGGGATCTCGCGCCCCGAGAGCTGACCCAGGGCCAGCGTGGTCAG
Organism: uncultured Fibrobacteria bacterium; assembly: GCA_964469025.1. GTDB lineage: Bacteria > Fibrobacterota > Fibrobacteria > UBA5070 > UBA5070 > UBA5070. The sequence goes on along the minus strand of CAYXXL010000022.1, from coordinate 5,566 downwards.
CGGGATGAACAGCATTCCCATCCCGATGCCGCGCACGACCAGCGGCCAGAAGAAGTCGCTCGCGCCCACCTGGCCGTTGAGGCGGCCCAGCATCACGGTGAACACGAAGAAGAGGAGGAACCCCAGACCCGCCAGCATGCGGGCGGACACGCCGCGCTGCATGATCTTGCCGATCGCGGGCATGCTGACAGCCGTGAGGATGCTGCTCGGCAGGAGCAGGAGACCGGTGTCCATCGCCGTCATTCCCAGGATGCCCTGGGTGAAGACCGGCACCAGGAACATGGACGCGTAGAGCCCCAGCCCCTGGACGAAGGAGAAGAAGACGCCCACCCCGTAGGAACGCACGCGCAGGAGCCGGAGATGGATGACGGGATGCTCCGCCGTCCATTCCCTCCAGACGAACGCCACGACGGAAACGGCCGCCACCACGGAAAGGAAAGCGATCCAGCCCGACTCGAACCAACCCTCGTCCTGGCCGCGTTCCAGCACCACTTGCAGGCCGCCGATTCCCGCCACCAGGAAGAGGATCCCCTGCCAGTCCATGCTCCCCTTGGGGGGCGGGTCGTGCGTCGCGGATGGAAGGAAAAGCTTGGCCAGGACGGTGGCCACCACGCCCACCGGGATGTTGACGAAGAAGATCCAGTTCCAATTGAGGTTGTCGGTGATCCATCCGCCCAGGGTGGGTCCCATGGCCGGACCGATCACCACGGTCATCCCGAAGATCGCGTTGGCGATGGGAAGATCCTCGCGATCGAAGGATTCCACCAGGATGGCCTGGGCCGTGGTCATGATGCCGCCCCCGGCCATGCCTTGCAGGAACCGGAACACCACGAGCTCCCACACGCTGGTGGAGATCCCGCACAGGAAGGACGCCGCCGTGAACATGACGATGGACGCCAGGAAGTAGCGGCTTCGTCCCACTCTCTGCGCGAGCCATCCCGAAAGCGCGATCACGATCACGTTGGCCACCGCGTAGGCGGTGATCACCCAGCTGATGTCCTCCAGGGTCGCGCCCAGGTTCCCCATCATCTGGGAAAGCGAGACGTTGACGATGGAGGTGTCGATCAGCTGCATCATGGCGGCGGTGGCCACGGTGCCAACCACCACCAGCTGGGTCCCCGTGATCTTCGCCACGCGTCAGTTCCTGACGCGGATCGCGATGTTCGCGGAAAGGCCGGGAACCAGCCGGGAGCGCAGCGAGTCCGGGATCTCCAGGTCGATGCGCACCGGGACGCGCTGCACCACCTTGGTGAAGTTTCCGGAGGCGTTGTCGGGCGGAAGCATGGAGAACCGCGACCCGGTCGCCGCCTGGAGGGACCGGACCTTCCCGGAAAGCTCCAGGCCCGGATAGGCGTCCACCGACACCCGGACCGGCAGTCCCGGACGGATCCTGTCGATCTGCGTCTCCTTCAGGTTCGCGACCGCCCAGACGGCGCTGTCCGACACGAGCGCGAGGACCGGTTGGCCCGCCGACACGTATTGTCCCGCCTCCAGGCCCTTCTTGGCGATGCGTCCAGACACGGGAGCGATGCCCGCGGTCCAGGAGAGCTGCGTGCGCGCCACCTCCACGGCCGCCTGGGCGGCGGCGATCTTGGCTTCGGCGAGCCGGACCTGCGCCTGGGCGCCGGTTTCCCCGAATCCCGACACCGCGGCCTGTTCGGAAGCGGCGCGGAAGGCGGCGGCGGCCGACGTCGCGGCGGCCTCGGCGGCGTCCAGCTGGGACTGGCTGGCCACGTCCCTCTGGCGGAGGGTCCTGGTCCGCTCCAGGTCGCGGTTGGCCTTGTCCAGGTTGGAGCGGGCCACGTCGATGTTGTTCTGCGCCACTTTCTCCTGCGCCTTGGCCGCGTTGGCCCCGGCGCCCGCCACTCCGTTCTGCGCGGCCGCCCGGGCCGCCCAGAGTTCGGCTTCCGCCTGCCGGACCCGCAGGATGTATTCCGTGGGGTCGATGGTGAACAGCGTGTCGCCGGCGTGCACCGTCTGGTCGTCGCGCACCCGCACCGACTCCGCGAATCCGCCCACCCGGGCGTTGATGGGCACCACCGTGCCCTCCAACTGGGCGTCGTCCGTCCGCTCGGAGGAGCTGAACTCCCACCAGAAGGCCGTTCCTCCGCCCACCACCACCAGGGCCGCCGCGATTCCGATCGCCCAGCCGACCGTCTTCCTGTTCTTCTCCACCTGTTCCCCCGTTGTCAAAATCCGTCCCAAAGTCCCATGGCCCAGCGCAACCGCACCAGGGCCGCCGCGTGCGTCCCCGCGGCTTCGATCCAGGACGCGTGCGCCGCGTTGCGGTCGCCCTGCGCCTGCACCACTTCCAGGTTTCCCGAGCCCCCGTCGTGGAAGCGTTCGCGGGAGAGCACCAATTCGGAATCCACGAGCGCCGCTTGGGTGCCCGCCAGGTCCAACTGCTCCCGAGAGCGGCTCTCCGCCAGTTCCGCATCGTGCAGGTCGATGGCGGCCTGCCGGCCCGCCTCGGAAGAGGAGATGGACGCCTGCCGCTCCTTCTGGCGCGCCTGGGCCAGCTTGGCCTCGTCTCCGCCGCCCCAGATGCTCCACTCCGCGAACACCCCGACCTGCCCAGTCCAGTTGCCGCCACCTTCGAACTGCTCCTTCCCCGCGGAGTAGCCGTAGTCGGCTTCCACACCCACCGTGGGCAGGAATCTCGCCTTGGAAGCCTCCGCCTCCAGGCGCGCGGCCTCCTTGTTCTCCTGGGCGGCCCGCACCCGCGGTGTCGTGACGGGCTTGGCACCGCCGGCCAAGGGCTTGGCCTGGAGGGACAACGTGCCGATGGCCACCAGGGTGTCGGATTCGTCCACGCCCAGTTCGCGGGCCAGCGCCAACGAGGCCCTCTCGCGCGCCAATTTCGCCTGCAACAGGGCCCGCTGCGAGGCCACCAGCTGGGCCTGCGCGCGCAAGACGTCCAAGCCGGTGGCCGTGCCGGAGGACTTCTGGTCGTCCGCCATCGTTTCCAGGTCTTGGGCCAACTGCAAGGCCTCCTCCCGGTCGCGCTCCAGCATCTGCGTCTTGGAGAGTTCCACCCAGGCCAGACCGCCGCGAAGCGACGCGTCGTCCCGGATCGCCTCGTGTTCGGTCCCGCGGGCCTTCACTCCCTGCTCGGCCGCCGACAGGCTCTTCCACGCCACGGCCGAAAAGAGCGGAGCCTGGACCGTGAGCCGTGCGTCCTGGATGCTGTACCAGGGGATGGGCGACGGAAGGGCGAACCCCGGGAAGGAAAGTCCACCCGTCAGGAAGTTGTAGGACTTCGTCATCTGGGTCGCCGAGGCCGTCAAGGTGGGAAGCAGATTGGAGGTCGCCTCCGATTTCCTCGCCACCGCCTCTGCTTCCCGGGATGCCGCGAGCTTCGCGGTCGCGGAGGAATCGCGCGCCCAGTCCACCGCCTGGTCCAGGTTGAGTTGGATCTTGGCCTGGGTCTGCAGGACAAGCCATGTCGCCAGAAGAATCATCTCGCCTCCGTAGCCCGCCGGATCCCGGCGAGAAAGATGCCCAAAATCGTTTCCAACATCGAATCCAAGGTGGCGGCCCCTTCGTTGAGGACATCGCCGTGCGCATGGACCTGGGCCGTCTGCCAGAGCCCCGCGATCAGGAACCGCGCCGAGGCGGTGAAATCCAGCCCGGGTCGCAAATCGTCCTTGGCACCCTGGAGGATCTCCTCGACCACCTTGCAGCCCTCTCCGTAGGCGAGAAGGATCCATTTCCGATAGACATCGGGGGCCTCCTGGCGCATCTCCGAAACCACCACCCGATGGAATCTCCCCCATTCGGGAGCGCACCACCGCTGCCAGAGCCAGCGGCAGAAGCTGCGCAACCGCGCCTCCCACCCGGCTTCCATGCCTTCCAGTTCGTCGCGCATCCCGGACAGGATCTGGACCAGGCGCCATTCCAGGGCGCGGTGGACGAGGTCGTCCTTGCTCTGGAAATAGTGGTAGATCAACGGCTTGGTGACCCCTGCGCGCGCCGCCACGTCGTCCAGCCTCGTGGCCCGGTAGCCGTTCTCGCCCAGCACTTCCAAGGCCGCTTGGAGGATTTCCTCCGGCCGGCTCTCCGCTCGGCGATGCCATCTGCACTTCTTATCGGTCACGGAGCACAATTTACTACTCGGTAAATAAAACGACCACCATCAAATCCCGCTCGGAAATCGCGCCTCGCTCAGGCCTTGTCGTGCTCCTCCGACCATCGCCCAACCAAATCGTCCACTTCGGCTGCGGAAAGGACGAAATCGTCCCGACCCAGGATGTCCATGTGCCGGTCCAGGTGGGCCACGATCATGCCGGCGCAGACGGAGACGTTGAGACTTTCCGTGAATCCATGCTGGGGGAGCCGGAACTCCAGAGCGGCGGCCCGTTGGATGTGCTCGGAATTTCCCGCGAACTCGGTGCCCAGGTAGATGGCGAGCGGAGGGTGCAGTGGGGAGGCGTGGAAGGAACGCTCGGCCTTGGAGCTGGCCACCGCGATGCGGAATCCGCGTTCCCGCAGATGTTCCAGGCAATGCCGCCGGTCGGTCCAGCGCACGATGTCCAGCCACTGGTCGGCGCCCTTGACGATGGGCCGGGAAATCCGGAACGGCCTCAATTCCTCGATGACGTGGACTTCCTGGATCCCGAAGCATTCGCAGGTCCGCAGCACGGCGGAGATGTTGTGGGGGTCGTGGAAGTCTTCCAGCACGAAGGTGTAGAGCCGCGTGCGTCGCGACGCCACCTCGCGCATCCGCTCCAATCTTCCGTCCGTGGGAGGCATCAGGAAGGGAAAAGATAGCCCGCCCGCACGGTTGGATTCCCCGGTCTACGGGAACAAAGGCAACCCCTTGCGTCCCAGTTCCGCGCAGACGGGGCACTCCTCGGGAAAATGCCCCCGGGCGGGACAGAATTTGCGGGCGAAGTGGATGATCTGCAGGTGGAGCAGGCTCCACCTGGCGCGGGGGAACAGGGCTTTCAGGTCGGATTCCGTCCGCTCCACCGTTGTCCCGCCGGAAAGACCCCAGCGGCGCGCGCACCGGTGGATGTGGGTGTCCACGGCGAGGGCGGGCACCCCGAACGCCTGGGACATGACCACGGAAGCCGTCTTGTGCCCCACGCCGGGTAGGGCTTCCAGTTCCCGGAACGTTCGCGGAACTTCGCCGCCGTGCTCCTGGACGATGATCCTGGAAAGGCCCTGGATCGCCTTGCTCTTGGCCGGAGAAAGCCCGCAAGGCCGGATGATCTCGCGGATGTCCTCCACCGTGGCCACGGCGAGGCTCCCTGGATCGTCTCCCAGCCGCGAAAAGAGGACAGGGGTGACCTGGTTCACCCGATCGTCCGTGCACTGGGCGGAGAGCACCACGGACACCAGGAGGGTGAACGCGTCGCGATGGGCCAACGGAATTCCCGGATCCGGGAATTCCCGATCCAAAATGCGCCCCACGATCCCGGCGGCTCGAACGGATGTTTCCATGATTCCCCAAAATCTGCGATTGCTCAACGGCGGGAATAATCCTATCTCCTATCCATCTATGGGGATTGATTCGCCGAATCTTCAGGGAGCCAACCTTTTCCAGGTCATCGTGACCGGCGAC
>CAYXXL010000021.1:0-16532 GCA_964469025.1 uncultured Fibrobacteria bacterium | reverse complement strand
GCCTGAGCCACACTGGGCCCCCCGAGAGCGGGACCGCTGGACCCCGGAGTCGCCGACTGGAAATTCACATCCACGATGTTCAACTGCTGTTGGGCGGAATTCAGCGAGTCGCACGAGCCCAGCACCAACGGGAAGACCAGGAGCGAGAGGAGCGAGAGCACACGGCGCATGGGCATCGGCCTCCGGTCAGAACATGACGTTGAGGGAAAGGCGTGACTGGCCGGAGCGCACGCCTTCGGGCTGGTTCCCGATGAAGCTCACGTCCTTGATGTAGGCGTAGTCGAGGGTCATCAGGTCGGAGAGGAGCACGCCCGCGCCCACGTCCATCTCCTGCCGCTCGCCGCCCGGATCGAAGAGCAGTCCCGTGCGCAGGCTGAGGAGCGACGCGTAGGTGTACTCCATGCCCATGTTGTACATGGATTGCTCCAGGTTCTCCCGGGCGATGTCGACCCAGTTGGACCCGACCGGGGCCTGGCCTTCGCCCCAAGGCTCGGCGACGGCGTAGTAGGCGCCGGTGGCGAAGTCGCGCGCCTGTCCGCTCGCCGTGCGCGAGACCGTCTCGCGGGAATAGTCGGCGGCGATCGTCAGTTTGTGGCTGGGGGTGTGGAACACGTCGTAGGCCAGGCCGGTGCGCCAGGTCAGGGGGATGGGGTCGGCTTCGTCCTGGCTGATGTAGAAGACGGCGGGGCCGATGTTCTGGATCACGGCTCCCCAGGAGAGCCCCTGGACCAGGAGGTTCTTGCGCAGGACGGAGAGGTCGAAGGCGTAGCTCACCGCCACGCCGTCGGCCTTCTGGCCGCCGATGGTGATTCCCGAGGCCAGCGCCGAATAGATGAATTTCAGGTTGAGCCCGAAGCCCCAGTCCAGGTTGAGCCGGGTGCCGTAGGAGAGAGCGCCCACCAGCTCGTACGAACTGAAGGTCTGCACCGGGGAATTGTCCGTCTCCTGGAAGGTGGTCTGGCCCAGCGAGAGGAAGTTGACGAACCCTCCGAAGGTCCCCCATTCCTCCACCGGGTAGGTGAACCCCGCGTAGGTGTGGTAGAGGTCCTTCAGGTTCAGGGCCGGGAGCAGCGTCTCGTAGAAAAGACCCAGGCGCGCCGAAGCCCTGTGGGCACGCACGATCCCCGCCGGGGTCGCGAACCAGATGTCCTCCCCTTGGGCGGAAACCAGGCTCGCGTCGTTGGCGGCCAGTCCGTTTCCGGAGTGGTAGTGGATCCATTTTCCCTGCGGAGCTCCGTCCACCTTTCCACCGGCATCCTTCTTCTTGGCCGAGAGCGGGAAATACTTCCAGACACCCTTGTCGGTGGCGATCCAGACGTTCCGTTTCTTGTCCACCGACACGGAACGGACGTCCACGCCCTGGAACGAGAGCTTCTCCCAGGTCTTTCCATTCCAATGGGAGACCCCGGCCGGCTCGGCGACCCAAGGATCGCCGTCCGGGTCGACGTCGATCGCCCGCGTGCTGTCGGACAGCAGACCGTCGGCGGTCGACCACTGCTTCCAGGTGGAGGCCTTCTCGGTGATCTCCAGCCGGGACACTCCGCCGGTGTCCGTCCCCACCCACAGCGTCCTGGACTTCTCGTCCACCGCCAGCGCGGTGACGACCTGGCTTCCCAGACCGAAGGTCTCGCCGAAGCGCCGGAATTCCACATCGTTCTCGCGCTGCTTCAGCCGCACCAGGCCCTTGTCCGTCCCCACCCATACACTGGCGCCGAAGGTGGCCAGGGCGGTGATGCGGTTGGAGGGAAGTCCCGAACCCGAGTCGCGCCACACCTTCCAGGAGCGGCCGTCCCAGCGCAACAGCCCGTTCGCCGTTCCCAGCCAGAGCTTGCCCGTCTCGTCGGAGGCGATGCAGAGGACGGAGTCGCGAACCGGCACGGAAAAGGACGACTCCAACTCCACGAGATCCTTTTCGTCCGCCTCCCGCATGACTCCCGACATGCGAAGCACGGTGTCCATGATCGCCCGCTGCGCCCCCGTGTCCGTGGGCCACAGGTTCCCCAACCACCGTCGCACCACCGTGGAGGGCTTCTCTCCCTCCTCCAGCGGAATGGTCTGGGTGGTGTGCCAACCCTTTCCGTCGAAGCGCTGCAAGGAGCTGCCCGAGGCCACCCAGACCTCGCCGCGCGAGAACAGGCCCGTCCGTTTGGTGGTCGCCATCGCGGTCACGGGTCCGTCCAGCTTGGAGGCCGGTCGTGCGACCTCCCATTCGTCCGCCAGAGGTCCGAAAGCCAGTCCCGCCGGATTCCAATAGGGGGCAAAGACGTCGTCCGCCAAGCCCACAGAGGTTTCACCCATGCCCAGTTGCCGGGCCCCCACCGGCATGACCAGCGTCAGGATGGACGACTCCGCCGCACCCGCCGCGGCGGCCAGGGCGAGCATGATTCCAAGGTGGTGCTTAACGGACAAAGGTCCTCCAATCGGGCACGCTGTAGCGTCCTTCGGCTGTGGGGAGCAAGGGTTTCCAATCCCCGGTCTCCCAGGCGTTGCGCGGTTTGAGCATGGACTTGCATCCGAGGTGGAATGGGGGAATCAACTGGGCATGGGTCCCCAACTGGTCGCGGGTCACGTACGTGCCCTGCGGAAAGTCCACGAGGGCCTCGGTCTGGTTGGGCGGAACCTCGATCTGGAACGTCCGCACCTCCTTGATGTCCGCGTCTTCGATCAGCCGCATGTTCAATTCGGTCTGGTCGCGCCAGAGCTGGAGCACGGTCTGGATTTCCGCCGGTGCCAATCCCAGGGATTGCAGGTGGTCCTGGATCTCCTTCTCCGAAGGCTTGGCGGCGAGCAACGCCTCGCGCGGGCTGCGCCTGAGGCGGTAGACCCCGGAATGGTGGATCTGCGGAGTCGCCTCCTCTTCGGTGTTCCGCTTCTGCAGCGCCACGTAGAGGCCTGCGAGGAAGAGGCTGACAAGGATCAGTACGGCAACGCCGAGGAGGAGCAGGTACATCGCGACCACAATCTACCCTAATTCGGACCTTCCGAGCCGCCACTGTCCACGACAGGCTTTCCCTCCGGGTCGGGACGTGGTAACTTTCCAGACTGGCCTATGCATCACTGCACCTTCCATCCATTTTCCCCCGAGGAGGGGGAACACGCGCCCGGCTGGGTGGATTTGCACATGCACTCCACCCTTTCGGACGGGTCCCTGTCCGTGGCGGAGATGTTGGACCTGGCGGCGCGACGGAAACTCACCGCCATCGCCATCACCGACCACGACAACATCGATTCGTGGGAGCAAGGCAAGGAAGTGGCGGCCAGCCTGGGCGTGGAACTCATCCCGGGGGTGGAGATCTCCAGCTCCTGGGAAGGGTCGGACATCCACATCCTGGGCTATTTCTTCGACCCCTCCAACCTGGCCCTCAACCAGGTCCTGGAGCGTGCCAAGCGCCGCAGGTTCCTGCGTGCCAAGGCGATGGTGCGGAAACTCGGCCATCTGGGACTTCCCATACGGTTCGAGAAGGTCCTGTCCTACGTCCATGGCGGAACGGTGGGTCGCCCACACATCGCCCGGGCGCTTCTGGAGGAGGAGTACATCAAATCCTTCCAGGAGGCCTTCGAAAAATGGCTCGGGCCCGAATGCCCCGCCTACGTGGAGACCGAATGCCTCACTCCCATGGAGGCCATCGCCCTCATCAACAACGCGGGAGGCGCCGCCGTCATGGCCCATCCCATGGCCACCGACCGGGACGATGTCATCCCCCTCCTGGTGGAGGCGGGTCTCAAAGGCATCGAGGTCTACTGCCACAGGATTCCTTCGGCGGCCCGGCGCAGATACCAGGACATCGCGCGACGCCACGACCTGGTCTGGACAGGTGGCTCGGACAGCCACGGGGAACGTCCCGGTTGTCCCGGAATCGGCTCGGTGCGCGTCTCCCAAACCGTCGTTGAAAAGCTCCTTGAAGCCCGCGACCGCCACTTCGCCGAAATCTGAACTCCCCGCGACGCTGGGACCGTACCACGTCCTGGAGCCCATCGGAACGGGGCTCGGAGGGATGAGCGACCTGTACCTGTGCCACGATCCTTCCCTGGACCGGAAAGTGGTGGTCAAGCTGGTGCCGAAGGGGGTCGGGGACGAGTTCCTGAGCAGGTTCCACCGCGAAGCCAGCCTCCTCTCCGGAGTGGCCCACCCCGGCTACGCCCACGTGTACCGCTATTGGATGGTGGACCAGCGGCCCGCCATGGCCATGGAATTCATCGACGGACTGACCCTGCGGGAGCTCCTGGACCTTCGCCGGACCGTTCCCCTGGACGTGGCCCTCTCCATCGCCTGGACCGTGGCGGAAGCCCTTCGCCATGCGCACCTGCACGGAATCATACACCGCGACGTCAAACCGGCCAATATCCTGATCAGCCATGCCGGCCAGGTCAAGCTCCTGGATTTCGGCGTGGCCCGCTTCGAGAACCAATCCGACCTCACCATGCCGGGAATGGTCGTGGGCACCACCTCGTACATGAGCGCCGAGCAGGCGAAGGGCGAAGAGCTGGACGAGCGCAGCGACCTCTATTCCCTGGCGCTGTGCGCCTACGAATCCCTGAGCGGAAGGCATCCATTCCGCAAGGACCAGCCGGAAGCCTCCCTGACCGCCCTTCTGACCAAGACTGCGGCACCTCTCTGGAGGATCCGCCCCGGTACCCCATGGTCCGTGTCCCGCCTGGTTTCCGCCACCTTGTCCCGCGACCGCAGAAGGCGCCCGCGCGACGCTTCGGAATTCCTGTCCCGTCTGGACCGCTGTCTGGGACGCGCCGGGCAGGACCGGGAGGCGTATCTGGCAGCCTACATGGCGGCGGTCCGGGCGGGCCGGAAATTCGCTTCCCCCCTGCCCCGGAAGGGTGTGGCCCTCTGGTGGTATGTCGCCGTCGGGGCCGTCCTGGGTCTGGCCGCGGGACTCGGCGCGGCTTGGCGATGAGCGCCAACTGGGTGGACCTTTTCGCGGCCGTGCTGGTGGGGGTGCCGGCGGCGGCTGGCCTCAAGGACGGCTTGATTTCCGGACTCCTGCGCGGTGCGGGCCTGGTCCTGGCCGCCATCCTGGCCGTGTGGAAGATGCCTCTTCTGGTGGCGTGGATCGGGCGGGGCGTGGGACTGTCCGGCCCGTCCGCCGTGCTGGGAGTGCTCGCCCTGGCCCTTGGGGCCGGTTGGCTTCTGGGCATGCTCGCGGCCTTGGGTTGGAAGAAGGTCTCCGCGGGCACCGTGGGTTGGGCCGACCGGCTGGCGGGAGGTGCGTTCGGAGCCCTCAAAGGAGCCCTGGTCGCCCTGGGAGTGATCGCCGGACTCTCGCTCCTCTTCCCCCGGGCGAGGTCGGCGGCCCAGCAATCCTGGCTGGGTCACCATGCCCTGGGCCCCGTGATGGAATGGACGCGAACCTGGGTGGACGACCGCGTCCACCACTGGCGCACCGGGCACTGAGCGTGGAACTCTCCATCCGGATCGGCGAACTCGGCCACCCTTGGCATCTGGCCATCGACCAATCCCGACTGCGCTGGGCTTTGGCGGGTGGCGTCGTCCTGGGCGTGGCGTGCCTCACCCTGGTCTACCAGGTCCTCTCGTCGGCCAAGATCTATCCCCAAACCCTCTACCAGTCGAGCAAGGCCATCACCAACCAAGCCGCACTCGCCAGACTCCACCGGGAGGCCGAACAGATGCGCCTGGAGGTCGCCTCCATGGACTCCGTCCGGGAGCGACTGTCCGGGCGGTTCGGGTACGCGGATTCGTCTTTCGCCTCGGCGGGGGGGACTCTCTCCGACGCCCGCCTGCTGGAGATGCTCTTCCCGGACCAGGAAGGAGACGAGGCCTGGGCGCGTTCCGTCGAGGACATGGGAGAACACGCGGCCATGTCCAGGGCCAGCCTGGTCCGCTCCTCCGACCTCGCCACCCGCCGGATGGCCCAGTTGGAGCAGACACCGAGCATCGCCCCCGCCCGGGGGCCCTTCTCCTCGGGTTTCGGGTGGCGATTGCACCCCATCCTGGGCGTCTACATGATGCACGAGGGGCAGGATGTCAGCGGGCCCGTGGGCGAGCCCGTCATGGCCACCGCGGCGGGAAGAGTCGTGCAGGCCGAGTTCAGTTCCTCATTCGGCAACTACGTTGTGGTGAACCATGGCGGGGGGATCCAGACACTCTACGCCCATCTCAGCGCCTTCCGGTGCGAAATCGGGGAGAGCGTCCGACGCGGCGAAGTGATCGGACTTTTGGGGAGCACGGGAAGATCGACCGGTCCACATGTCCATTACGAAGTCCATCTCGATGGCAAGCCCGTCGACCCCCTCCCTTGGATCCTTCCGACCACTTTGGTCCCCTAGTCCGCCTCCAGGAATCGACGACATGAGTCCCGTACTGCTGAAAAACGAGTCCATCGAAGTCCACATCTCGCCTCTCGGGGCGGAGTTGCGAGGCTTGCGACGCCGGGATACCGGAGTCGAATACATGTGGTCCGGGGATCCCGCCTTCTGGGACCGGGTCTCCCCCATCCTGTTCCCCATCGTGGGTCGGCTCAACAACGACGCCTACACCTGGCAGGGGCGGCGCTACTCCCTGCCCCAGCACGGCTTCGCACGCGACCTGGAATTCGACGTGGTGCACGAAGACGAACAGGAGGCCTCGTTCCTGCTCGGGTCCGCAGGTCCCTTCCTGGACCGGTATCCCCAGCAGTTCCAATTGGCGGTCTCCTACGCCTTGGACGGGAATGCGCTGAAGTTGCGCTACGACGTGTTCAACCCGTCTTCCACCGACGACCTTCTCTTCTCCCTGGGCGCCCATCCCGCCTTCCGCTGGCCCCTGGGCCCGGAGATACCGGCGGACGCCTACCACCTCTCCTTCGACCACACGGAGGCCGCCGACCGGCTGGAAATCGGGATCGACGGACTGCTCACCGGCAAGAAGGTTCCCTTCTTCCGCGATGTGGACCAGCTCAAGCTCCGTCCCGACCTTTTCCGCGCCGGGGCGGTGGTCCTGGAAGGCCTCAAATCCGAATCGATCCGGTTCGGTGCAGACGAGGGACCCGGAATCCGTCTGACCGCTCCGGGCGCCTCCTGGTGGGGATTCTGGACCCAGCCGGGGGCCGCCTTCCTGTGCCTGGAACCATGGCACGGCGTGGCCGACAAGTTCGGTGCGGATTGGGACCTGCGCGGCAAACCCGGGATCATCGCGCTTCCCCCCGGAGATTCGTGGAGTTGGAACCTCCGCATCGAGACTCTCTGATCCGGCTTCGATCCACAGGACCGCATGTTCCCGGGAATTGGCCCTTCACCGGAATTTCCAGCCCGGGGGTGGCGCGAACTTCGGCTTGACCCCCTTCGGACCTGTACAACCCACCTTGCCCTTCCATGGATCCCAATCCAGATTCCAGGATCCGTGCGGGGAGTTCCACAATGCCGGAAAGTGCCGCTCCACCCGGGCCGGATCCGAAGGCGGGGGGACCGCCGGAATCGGAGGCATGTCCGGGGGGGCGCCCAAGCCTTCCCATTGCCGGACAAGCCACGCCTCAGGCGTTTCCGGGGCCGCGACCCATGTTCCGGCCTCCAGGCAGCGCTCCAGGCCCAGGAGGAGCACACCCCGACGGATCCGGTCCAGGATCCCGGGTTCCAGGCACCGCAGGGCCGCGCGCGCCCAGACGTCCCGGTCCCGCGGCATGCCCTCCTCGCGACCGATTTCGTGGCTGCCCACCTTGCGACACCACCGGGCCCAGACCAGATCCCCCTCCCTGCGGGCCGAGAGAACTTCCGGGCGACCCATCCCCAGCCGCATGGCCTGGGCGGCAGCCAGTCCGTGGGCGGACTCGATCCAGACCTGCGCACGTCCCTTGGCGTCCGTTCCACCGTGCACCCCCACCGCGAGCGCAAGTTCCGGCGGCTTGCGCAAGGACAGGGATTGTCGAGAGGGGAGAAGCCCGGGACCGTCTCCGAGGGCGTATTCCTCGCGGCCGGGAGCTCCGCGACGGCGGCGGAGCGCGCGCGGTTCGAGTTCGTGGAGGCCAATCGCCAGGGTCTCGGCCTGGAACTGGGCGGGCCAGCCGTCGGGGGCGATGTCCAACCGCTCCTGCAGCCGTTCCCACAGGCGCCTCGCCTCGCGCCAGGTGGAAAGGTGGACGCCGGCGGCGCGGACTTCCGATTCGGAGAGGTCCAGGCTCCGGGCCAGGAGCGAGAGATCGCCGAAGCCTCCCGCGATGGCGTCGCGGAGCTCCATGCGGTCCGACGATGCCTTGCCGGGAAAGAGGGGGCGCGACGCGGAGAGCGCCGCCGCCAGCGCGGCACCGTCGCGCAGGGCGGAGGTCCCGCGCAACCGTAGACAGAATCCGGCAAGGTCGGCGGGCAAGGGGAGCCGTCCGGCCTCGCGGGCGAGATCCGTGGGACGCCCCCCGCCGGGAGCCCAGGGGTCGGGCTCCCAGAGCCCCAGCCGGGTGAAACGGTCCAGGGCCTCCGTCACGCCGTCGGCGCGAGGGCGGTCCAACCACGGCAGGACGGCGGGATCCACCCCGGCCAGAAGCAACGGCAGGAGCCAGTCCTGGGGATCTTCCACCTGGATGGAAGGGCGGGGCCGAGCCACCAGCCGGGCGTGGTGAGCCCATAGCCGCACGCACCGGCCGGGACGCACGCGACCCGCACGGCCCGCCCGCTGGTCGGCGGAGGCCTGGGAAACGGGGGCGAGCTCCAGGCGGGGAAAACCCCCGGAGCGGACGATGCGGCGTTCCAGGCCGGAATCCACCACCGCGACCACGTCGGGAACCGTGAGAGCGCTTTCCGACACGTTGGTGGAAAGGACGATCCTCAGTCCCGGATCCGGTCGCAGGACCTGGGACTGCGCTTCCAGCGAAAGCCCTCCGTGCAGGGTCAGGACCCGACCCGGAACGCGACCGTCCAGCCACGAGGCGCAATCCCCGATCTCGGAGAGCCCGGGCAGGAAGGCGAGCACGGTTCCTTCGCAGGGATCCAGAAGGCGCAGGGCCCGTTCCAGGCGCAGCGGAAGCCCGGCGGCGTCGGGCAGGATCTGTCCGGGGGCCGTCAGGTGCTCGACATCCACCGGATGGGTCCTCCCCTCCCCTTCCAGGACCGTTCCACCCAGTTGTTCCGCCAGTCCGCCGGCATCGAGAGTCGCGGACAGCAGCACCACCCTGCGGGACTTTCCCACGAAGCGGGCCCAGGCCAGGAGGGCATCGACATCCGCGCGCCGCTCGTGGAACTCGTCCAGGATCCAAGTGGAGAATCCGTCCATCTCGCCCGAACCCGCCATGGAAAGGGCCACGCCCGGAGTGCAGAACAACACCCGTGTGGACGGGCACCGCACCGATTCGTCCCGCACCACCCACCCCGCGAACGCGCCGGGCCGGGTCCCCGTTTCATCCGCCACGCGGCAGGCCAGGGCCCGGGCGGCCACGCGACGGGGCTCCACCACCAGCACCGGACCGTCGTCCTCGGCCCAAAGGGGGATCCGCGTGCTCTTCCCGGAACCGGTGGGTGCGGAGACCACGATGGGTTTGGAGCGATCGCGAGCGGCGAATCCCCGCCGCAGCGCGTCGATGGGAAGAGTTTCCATGGTTCGTCAAATGTGATTTGTTTCTTTGGGGGTCTCATGCCCTCCGTACTCATGCGTTCCGTTTCCGGGGTCCGAGGCATCGTTGGGGAGGGTCTGACTCCCCAGGTGCTGGTTTCCCACGTCAATTCCTTCGTCCAATCGGTGGGTCGAGGCCGCGTCCTGGTGGGCCGGGACACCCGCGATTCGGGGCCTGCCATCGAGGATCTGGTCTGTGCGACGCTGGCCCTGTCCGGTTGCGACGCCGTCCGGTTGGGCGTCGCCACCACCCCCACGGTGGAAATGGCCGTCCTGGCCGACGCCCATGCGGTGGGAGGGATCATCCTCACCGCTTCCCACAACCCCGCCGAGTGGAACGCCCTGAAGTTCCTGGACAGGAACGGTCTGTTCCTGGGGCCGGAGGCCGTCCAGGAGCTTTTCCGTCGGGTGGACACCGGGGAAACCCGCTGGGTCCGGCATTCGGCCATGGGCAAGATCACGACGGGATCCGACGCCGACGATCTCCACGTCCAGGCCGTGATGGACCTCCCCTGCGTGGACCTCAGGTCCATCCGCGCGTGCAACTTCCGCGTGGCCGCGGATTGCGTGAACGGTGCCGCCTACCGCATCGCCCCCATGCTCCTGGAGCGGTTGGGCTGCCAGGTGGTCCCGGTGCACGTGGAACCCGATGGACGGTTCCCGCGCGGAGCCGAACCCGTTCCCGAGGCTTTGGGAATCCTGTCCGAGGCGGTGGTGCGCGAACACTGCGACCTGGGCTTGGCCTTCGACCCGGACGGCGACCGCCTGGCTCTGGTGGACGAAACCGGCACCCCCCTTGGCGAGGAAGCCACGCTGGCCCTGGGAGTGCAGCTCGTGTTGTCCACCACACCCGGACCCATCGCCCTGAACCTCTCCACCAGCCGCATGTCGGAAGACCTGGCGGCGCGCGCCGGAGTCCCGTGCCTGCGCACCCCGGTGGGCGAGATCCACGTGGCCGAGGCCATGCTGCGCGAGGGTTGCGTGGTGGGCGGCGAAGGCAACGGAGGACTCATCCTCCCCTCGCTGCACCCCGGGCGGGACGGGATCCTGGCCTCCGCGGTGATCCTCTCGCTCATGGCCGCCACCAAACGGAAATTGTCCGAACTGGCCGCCGCGCTCCCGCGCTACGGGATGGTCAAGACCAGGTTCGCCCTGGAGGGCAAGTCCCTGGACGCGGCCATCCAAGCCCTGAAGGCCCGCTTCCCTGAGTCGTCGATGGACGAAACCGACGGGCTGCGCCTCTCGTGGCCCGACTCGTGGCTCCACGTGCGCGCCTCCAACACCGAGCCCATCCTGCGAGCCATCGCGGAAGCCCCCACCATCCAACAGGCCCGCGACCTCTGCCGCGCCGCCGAAGAGGTCCTCTGACATGTGCGGAATCGTCGGATATCTGGGAAACCGCCAGGCGCTCCCCTTGCTTCTGGAAGGCCTGAAGCGCCTGGAGTACCGCGGCTACGACTCGGCGGGCGTGGCCGTCCGGCACGGGGACCATTTCCAGGTCTGCCGCGAGATCGGCAAGGTGACCTCGCTGGAGGCCAAGGTGGGAAGGGATCCGTCGCGGTACGAAGGAACGGAGGGCATGGCGCACACCCGCTGGGCCACCCACGGCAGGCCGTCGGAACGCAACGCGCACCCGCACCGGGACGACCGGTCGGGGATCGTGCTGGTGCACAACGGGATCATCGAGAACTACCAGACCATCAAGAAGGCCCTGGAGGCCAAGGGCCACGGATTCACCAGCGAGACCGACACCGAGGTCCTCGCCATGCTGGTGGGCGAGCTCTACGAGGGCGACCTGGAGACCGCGGTGCAGGCGGCCTTGCGCGAGGTGACCGGGGCGTACGCGATCGTGGTGGCCTGCGAAGGCGAACCTGGCGTGCTGGTGGCCGCCCGCAAGGGCAGCCCCCTGATGGTGGGGGTGGGGCGCGACGAGTACGTGGTGGCCTCCGATCCCTCCGCGATCGTGGCCCACACCCAGCAGGCCTTCGCCCTGGAAGACTTCACCGTGTGCCGGATCTCGCGGGAGGGTTACCGCACCTCCAACCTGCACAACGCGCCGGTCACCCCCAAGCTCATGGAACTGGAGATGAGCCTGGAGCAGATCGAACTGGGGGACTTTCCCCACTTCATGCTCAAGGAGATCTTCGAGCAGCCCGACGCCCTGCGCAACACCCTGAGCGGCCGCATCGACCTGGACCGCGGAGAGGTGGTCCTGGGCGGACTCCAGAACATCGGACGCGACCTGGCGCACGCGCGGCACATCGTGTTCACGGGGCAGGGCACGGCGTGGCATGCGGCCCTGATCGCCGAATACATGATGGAGGCCCTGGCCCGCATCCCCTGCGAAGTCCAGTACGCGAGCGAGTTCCGCTACCGCAATCCCATCGTGGAGGACGGCACGGTGCTGGTGGCCATCTCCCAGTCCGGCGAGACGGCCGACACCCTGGCCGCCCTGGAGGAGGCCAAGGCCCGCGGCGCCACGACGCTCGGGATCGTGAACGTGGTGGGATCCTCCATCGCGCGGATGACCGACGCGGGCGTGTACCTGCGCGTGGGTCCGGAAATCGGCGTGGCGAGCACCAAGGCCTTCACCGGTCAGCTCGCGGTGAGCGCCCTCATCGCGCTTTACGCCGGTCGCCGCAAGCACCTCTCCATAGACGCCACCAGGAGGCTCCTGGGCGAACTCGACCTGGTTCCGGACAAGATCCGTCGCGTGACGGAGCAGTCGGACGCCATCCGCGACCTGGTGGCGAAGATCGTGGACCGCGAGAACTGGCTGTTCCTCGGGCGCGGCTACAACTACCCCGTGGCCCTGGAGGGGGCGCTGAAGATCAAGGAGATCTCCTACATCCACGCCGAGGGGATGCCCGCCGCCGAGATGAAGCACGGACCCATCGCCCTCATCCACGACGGCATGCCATGCGTGTTCGTGGCACCGCGCGGCAGCCAGCACGAGAAGGTGATCGGCAACATGCAGGAGGTGCGCGCCCGCGGAGGCCGGATCATCGCCATCGCCACCGACGGCGACGAGGAGATCGCCGCAAACGCCGACGAGATCGTGCGGGTGCCCGCCTGTCCCGAGGTCTTCAGCCCCATGGTCACCACCGTGGCCCTGCAGCTGATGGCCTACCACGCCGCGGTGCTGCGCGGCCACGACGTCGACAAGCCCCGGAACCTCGCGAAGTCCGTCACCGTGGAGTGAGGTCCGCCCTTTCCTGGGCGCGAGGGGGTGGGCACGGGTATCTTCCCGTCCAGGCCACAGCGCCAGGAGGTTTCACCATGAGCGACCATGCCCAGAAGATCCGCGACCACGTCAAGGGAATCGCCGAGGAGGTCCGCGAACTCGTGCACGACAAGACCCCGGACGCCGGAGAGGTGGGCGACCACCTGAAGTCGGCGGCCCGGGAGACGCTGCTCGCCGCCCGCACCGCCCTGGACAAGGCCATCGAAAAGCTCTCGCCCACCTGACCGCGGACCCCTCGCGGCGCCGGTCGCGAGCGAGCCTCTTCCCTCGTTCGGTCCGCACCACCGCCTTCGTGCTGTGCCTGGCCACGGCCTACTACACCCTGAACCGGGCGCGGGGGTACCTGCCGTGGAGATGGCACCGGGCCCTCACGCTGCGCGCGCACCGGATCTTCTCCGCTTGGTTCGTGGGGATGGCCGTGGACCTCAAGGGCGCCATCATCAAGATCGGGCAGATCCTGTCCATCCGCCGCGACCTGATGCCCACCGAGTGGATCGTTCCGCTGTCGCGACTCCAGGACGAGGTGGAATCGGTTCCGTGGGACGACCTCCGCGAACCGGCCCTGTCGCGCCTGCCCGCGCTCGCGGACCTGGCGGTGGAGCCCGAGGCCCTGGCCGCGGCCAGCTACGCGCAGGTCCATCGGGCCCGAACGCCGGAGGGGCTGGAGGTGGTGCTCAAGGTGCGCCACCCCGGCCTGGAGGCCGCGGTCCGCTCGGACCTGGGATCGTCGGCGCTCGCGGTACGGCTGCTCTCGCGCTTCCTTCCGGGAATGGACCTGGCCGAAGCCCACGGCGCCATCCGCGAATCCTTGCTCCGGGAACTGGACTTCGCGTTGGAGGGCAAGAGCCTGGAAGCCTTCCGCGCCCAGTTCCAGGGCGAGAAGTGGTCGTGGCTCGGGTTCCCGGAGGTCTTCTGGGAGTACACCTGTCCCCATGTCCTGTGCCTGACCTACCTCCCCCACCCCACCCTGCGCCAGGCCCTCCCCACCTTGCGGAAGGACCGACACGAGGTCTTCCAACGGATCGCGCGCATCTGGTACCACTCGGTGTTCCACCACGGCTTCTTCCACGCCGACCCGCACCCCGGGAACATCCTGGTGGGTTCGGACGGGAAGCTCTACCTGATCGACTTCGGGATGATGGGCCGGGTGGACCGCCACACCGCGAGCGGTTTGCGGTGCCTGCTCGCGGGCCTGGTGGACCTGGACTCGTCGGCCATGGTGGAGGGCTACCGCCGACTTGGGATCGTGCGCACCCCCGCCGACGAGCGCCTGCTCCAAGATCTTTTCGAGGAGTTCCTGGCCGCCTTCCGCCACGCCACCCCCCAGTCCATCGGGGCCCTGGCCGAGGCTTCCCGGCTGCCCGAACGCAGCATGGACCTGGTGGGCCAGGCCGAGGATCTCCGCTTCCCGCACCAGGTGGTGCTCCTCTTCCGCGCCGAGGGCGTGGTGGAAGGGTTGGCGGGATCCCTGTTGCCCGACGAAACCCTCCCCGAGGCCCTGGCCCCCTCCTTCGCGGACTTCCGCGAGTCGGCGACAGAACATCTGCGCGGCGAACTGGAAGACCTCTGGTCCTTCGCGCGTTCCTTTCCGGGGGAGGCGCGGCGCACGCTGGAGCTTCTGCGGGAGGGGAAGATCGCGATCCGCACCGAGGACCCGAATTTCGGGAAGGCGTTGGTCTGGGCGGGCCGGTTGTGGGAGAGGTCGTTCCTGGCGGCCCTGGCCGGGGGGGCGCTCTGGTTCCTGACGGGGTTTTCGGCACCCACGCGGGTGTTGGATTGGGTGCTGTGGGGGTTGTTTGCGGGGTCGGTGTTGTGGTTGGCGCGGACGAGGCCGTGAATTTTTGTGCTTCGCACGGTCTACAGGGGCTGTCGAGCCCCTGTACCCCGACCCAAGGGCCACTGGCGCCCCTTGGGAATCCCGCCACCGGGGGTCTCGAACTCTCCGGGCGTTCCTCATGACTCACTCCATCGGCCAACACTGGCCGATGGCTCGTGGAACGCCCTCCGAATCACCGAGCCCCCCGGACCCCCATCGGTGCTTTCGGTTTTGCGGCTCGCTTCGCTTGCCGCCTGGTTCTAGCTTTTTGGGCAACATGAGCGTTGGCGAAAATTGTCTTCCTGGATCCGGCGTGGCGTGTGTTCCGTTCATGGATCTTTCGCCTTTGTATGGGGAGGTGGGGGCTGCCGTGGAGGCGGCGGCCATTCGGGTGCTGCGGTCGGGGTGGTATGTGCTGGGGCCCGAGGTGGAGGTTTTCGAGGCGGCGTTTGCGAAGGCGATCGGATCCACGCATTGCGTGGGGGTGGACAGCGGGACGTCGGCCTTGCGGCTTGCGTTGCAGGCGGCGGGGATCGGTCCCGGCGACGAGGTGGTCACCACGCCGTTCACCTTCATCGCGACCGTGGAGGCGATCCACCAGATCGGGGCGGTCCCGGTGCTCGCGGACATCGACCCCGTCACGTGGAACCTGGACCCCGACAAGGCGGAGAAGGCCATCACCCCCAAGACCCGGGCCATTTTGCCGGTCCACATCCACGGCCGCCCCGCGAACCTGGACGCCTTCGAGGACATCTGCAAACGCCACGACCTGATCCTCCTGGAAGACGCCGCGCAAGCCCATCTGGCCCGCTCTGGCTCTCGCCCGTGCGGCACGGTGGGCCTGGCGGGATGTTTCTCCTTCTACCCCGGCAAGAACCTGGGAGCCGCGGGTGAAGGCGGTGCGGTGGTCACCAACGACCCCGACCTGGCCCACCGGGTCCGACAGTTGCGCAACTTCGGGTCGGAGCGCAAATACGAGCACACCCTCCCCGGCGGCACCAACGCCCGCCTGGAATCCATCCAAGCCGCCATCCTCTCGGTCAAGCTCCCACACCTGGAATCCTGGACCCGTCAACGCGAAGCCCTGGCCACCCGCTACCTCTCCGCGCTCAAAAACCTGCCCATCGACCTCCCCGCCCCGGCGGGAGCGGACCGCCACGCCTGGCACATCTTCGCCATCGGCACCGACCAGCGCGACCACCTGCGACAGGAATTGGCAAAGCGCGACATCGAGACGGGCATCCACTACCCCTCGCCGGTCCACCTCTTCCCCGCCTGCGCCTACCTGCGCTACGACCCTGGCGACTTCCCCATCGCGGAACGGCTGGCCGCGCGAACGCTGAGCTTGCCGTTCTGGGTTGGGATGCCGGAGGGGGATGTCGATAGAGTAGTGGAGGAAGCAAGGGAGATTCTGGGGTAAGGGGCGGCACAGGCGGGTCTTCCTATGTTGGACCGCTATTCAAACCAGATCCGACGGGAATTTCCACCACCATGCCACACACAGACGCCCTCCCGGCGAAGACGCCCTTCACCGGCTACCAGAAGTTCGTGGTGGCCCTGCTTTCCTTCCTGCAATTCACCATCATCCTGGACTTCATGATCCTCTCGCCGCTGGGCGCGATCCTGCTGCAGGAACTGCACATCGACACGCGCAGGTTCGGTCTGGTGGTCTCGGTCTACGCCTTCAGCGCCGGGATCTCGGGGATCCTCGCCGCCGGCTTCGCCGACCGGTTCGACCGCAAGAAGCTGCTGCTGTTCTTCTACGCCGGATTCCTCGTGGGGACCTCCCTCTGCGGCCTGGCCCCCACCTACCCGCTACTCTTGGGAGCGCGCGTGGTCACGGGCGTGTTCGGCGGCGTGATCGGGTCCATCTCGTTCGCGATCATCGCCGACCTCTTCCCGCTCGAGATGCGCGGGCGCGTGATGGG
>CAYXXL010000020.1:0-16667 GCA_964469025.1 uncultured Fibrobacteria bacterium | reverse complement strand
CAAAATCTCCAGCTCGGAGCCGTCGGACAATTTCCGAATCTACTGGGACGGCGACCTCTACGACGAGGTGCTGGACGGCACCAACATCGACAAGTGGAACGGAAACGGCACCACCCGCTTGATGTCCTTCGGCGGCTACCCGGCGGGCGACGGCGTCGTCTCCAACAACAGCACCAAGGCGACGCCCTGCCTGGTGGCCGACCTCTTCGGCGATTGGCGCGAAGAGGCGGTGTATCGCACGACGAGGAGCGACAGCCTGATCATCTTCACCACGACCATTCCCACCCCGTTCAAACTCTACACCCTGATGCACGACCCGGAATATCGGGCGAGCATCGCTTGGCAGAACAGCGCCTACAACCAGCCACCTTACTTGAGCTTCTGGCTGGCTGCCGGCATCGCGAAGGCTCCGCGCCCGGACATCAACCTGATCGGGGCACCGGCCACCACCGGGATCCGCCAGGACGGCAACGTCGGAGTGCTCCGGTCGCGGACCCCATTTCTGGCGTGGATCGAAGGATCCAGGGCACCCCTCCCGGAAGGCTACGCCCCAGGCACCGGATTCGAGGTCCGGGACTTGGCCGGCAAGGTGCTGGCCCGGGGAGGATCTTCGCCCGACGGGATCGACCTGGACCACCCCGTGGCACGGGGAATCCACGTGCTGATGCCCGTGGATCGCTAGAGAGGCCGGTCCAAGACCGCCCGACACATCCCAACGCTGTCGAACATCGGCGCGGCTCCTCGGCACCTCCGGGGAGCCGTTTCCGTTCGAACCAGGCCTCCCGCATTCTCCTTGAATTCATTTCAACCCCACCGCCGTTGAACCTCTTCAACGGACATTTTTCCGACCGCCCGAAGGACCCGCGGGAACCATCGGGACGGAGTATCGTAACCGCGCATCGAGTGGGAGACCGTGGGGCCGAGCTCCCGCGTCCGCGAAAGGAACCGCCCATGAGAAGATGGATCTCGCTCGCCGCAGTCTCCCTGGGCGCACTGGCTCTGGCCCAGACCCCTGGCCCCCAGAGGATCGTGCTCATCGGCGATTCCACCGTCTGCAACTACCCCGCATCGCAGTACCCGTGGGCTGGCTGGGGACAGGAATTGGTCTATTTCTTCCAGACCGGCGCGGTGACGGTGATCAACAAGGCCATCGGGGGCCGCAGCTCCCGCAGCTTCATCCAGGACGGGCACTGGGCCACCACCAAGGCGCTGCTGCAAAAGGGCGATGTCCTGATGATCCAGTTCGGGACCAACGACCGGAGCACGAACCCGGTGCGGCACACGGATACGGCCGCCTTCAAGGTCTATCTCGCGCAGTACATCAACGAGTCCCGCGCCATGGGTGTCCACCCGATCCTGGTGACCCCGATGAACCAGAACATCTGGACGGGGAACAAGGTGAGCGAAGGCTTCAACGTGGGCGTCAACGACTACCACGGCGTCATGCTCCGCGTGGGCGCGGCCATGAAAGTGCCCGTGCTGGACCTGGAGAGGAAATCCGCTGCGATGATGGACAGCACGAGCATGTCCTACCTGGCGAAGTTCAACTTCATGGGCCTCGACGCCGGGGAATACCCGAACTACCCCACCGGCTACTCCGATGCGACGCACTTCCAGGAGACGGGCGCACTGGCCAACGCACGCATGGTCACCGAGGAGATCGCACGCCAGGCTTCCGACACCATCCTGAAGATCCTGGCACCCCTGCTGGCCCCGGTCAACGTCGTCACCGTGAAATCCACCGTGACGGGCGACACCATCAGCAGGACCACCAGCTACCCCAAAGGCGCGACAGTCACCGTCAAGGTCAAACCGGCGAAAGGAAAGACATTCCTGTACTGGTTGGGTGACAAGAATGCCAAGGTCGCGACCACCAAGCGATACACCTACGTGCAGGACGACCAGCCCCACACCTTCGTCGCCGTGTACCAGGGTGCCACCGGAATCGACCTGGCGCCCGGTGTCGCCACGCCGGGGATGACCGCCGCATCCAATGGCCGAAAGTGGACGGTGGAGGGCGCCGCGGACCTGGGGACGGTGGACATCCTGCGGCAGGACGGGAGACGGATGCTTTCCCAAGCCGCGAACGGTCGCGTCGCGGAAATGGACTTGGGCTCCCTCCCTCCGGGGATCTACCTGGCCAGATCCTCGCGTCTCGGGAGCACCGTGCGGCTGGCGATCCCCCGCTGACCCTCCCCGGCCCGATGGATCCAGGAATCGTCAGATTCCGTAGATGCAGTCGGGCCGCCAGCGGAACGGTTCCCCGAACGACATCCGGATCTCCCGTTCCGTCTGCCTGTAACCGTTCTTGATGAGGAACACGATCGCCGGCAGGTTTTCCCTGGGCACGATCGCCTTCTTCGTGTTCATCGTCTTGAACCTCATCAGTTCGAACCCGGCGGATCGATCGATGGCCTCGACCACACCCCCGCGCACGAAAGGGAGATAGAAGCCCAGCGGAGCGTCTTGGATGGAATAGACGAACGAATGCTCCATCTTTTCCCTGAGCTCCGCACTCCTGTCCTCTCCGCAAATCTCGCGGTCCAGATCGATGATGTACGCTTCATCGCCGGCTCGATATGGCCGGATGCGCTTGCCGAATCCGACTTCGCTGGGGATCTCGAAATCGCCGGCGAAGGTCACGTATTCCGTGTCCACCTTGAATCCGACCCTCGAATACAGCGAACAAGCCGTCTCGGATGCCCCGAGCAGGACCGTCCTGCATTGCCTGGCCCGAAGATGGCCCACGAGATGTTCCACGATGGCGCTCCCGATCCCTTGCCGTCTCCTGTTCGACGCGACGCCCACATCTTGTATCCACCCGACTTCCGGGGAATGTATCGCGGTGCCGATTCCAACGATCGTCCCGCCGACAACCGCCTTCACCGAGTAGCAGCGCGGCTTCGACAGGTAGAACCTCTGGGTGACGGCGACATCGCTCCATTCCTCGATTTCGAATCGCCCCAGTGCTTCGAGGTCGTCCGGTCGCAACGGCGCCAGAAGCACGTCCGAACCCAATGCACTTCCGATACCGCACATCGCCATCCTCTCGATCGTACAACCGGAAACGGCGGGGAACAAGTCGGGCGGATCCGAAGAACTACCGTTGGCTCCCATGATCCGATCCGACGGTCGTTCCCAAGACGCTCTCCGACCCTTCTCCCTCGAACTCGACTACGTCTCCCAGGCCGAAGGTTCGGTGCTGGTGCGGGCAGGCAAGACCCGCGTGCTTTGCAACGCCTCCATCGACAAGGATGTTCCCCGCTGGCTCAAAGGCCAGGGGAAGGGCTGGGTCACCGCGGAATACGCCTTGATGCCCCGGTCCACCAACACCCGCGTGGATCGCGAGCGCAAGGGACCCTCCGGTCGCACCCAGGAGATCCAACGCCTGGTGGGCAGAAGCCTGCGCGCGGCCACCGACCTGGTGGCGCTGGGCGAACGCCAGGTCATCGTGGACTGCGACGTGATCGAGGCGGACGGCGGCACGCGCACGGCCTCCATCACAGGGGGTTTCGCGGCTCTGGCATTGGCCCTCTCCCGATTGAAGAAGTCCGAAGGCCTGGACAAGCAGATCCTGACAGGTTGGCTGGCGGCCGTTTCCGTGGGAATCGTCGAGGGCGCACCGCTCCTGGATCTCTGCTACGAGGAGGATTCCCGAGCAGGCACGGACATGAACGTGGTGGCCTTCGAAGACGGCCGACTGGTGGAGGTCCAGGGCACCGCCGAGCACGGCGCCTACTCCCGCGCCGAATTGGACCGGATGCTCGACTTGGCGCTGGGGGGGATTTCCCTGCTTTCCGCATTCCAGAAGGAAGCCCTGGGCGGGCAGCTGCCCTGATTTGGGAAAGAGCTCAAGTTCCCCCCGGAAACGATCGATGGTACCGAGAAGGGGAGGAGTGGAGCCTTCCCGGGCGGAGGCCAAGATGAGCGATCCGATCGCGCTGATCCAAAGCATCCTTTCCGATGGGAACACCACCGCGACGGACCCGACCACCGCCGCCTCCCCGTCCAATTCCAGCCCGACTCCTGCACAGGCCAGCTCCACCTCGACACCGGACTACACGCTTTCCCCCAGCCTTTCGAGCCTGCTATCGCAGGGGACGGCCTCGGGGCTGACCGGCAATTCCCTGGCCACCTACAACGTCCAGTCCCTGCTGACCCAGGATCAATCGAGCCTGCTTTCGACCCTGCCCGCGGACACCTCCGGCGAGGCGGCCTTCTTCAACCAGCTTTCCATGTACCAGCAATACCTGACCACCGCGCGGGCCAACACCGCGAACGCGGCCCAGGCCGGCTCCGCCGCGACCCCCGATCCACTGGCGTCCATACTGGCGGACGCCAAGTCTCTGCACGGCGGATAGATCAGGCCTTGCCGCGGAACAGACGGTAGACCAAACTGTCCACGAGGGCGAGCCAGGAGGCCTCGATGATGTTCTCGCTGACACCCGCCGTTGCCCAGGTGCGATGTCCGTCGGTGCTTTCCACCCACACCCGCACCCTTGCGCCCGTGCCCGCCGCGCCCTCCAGGACGCGGACCTTGTAGTCGGTCAGGCGGACCTTCGCGAGTTCCGGGAAGAATCGCGCCACGGCCTTTCGCAACGCGGCGTCCAGCGCATCCACGGGCCCGTTCCCGAACGCGGCGGTGTGGGCCGTTTCCAGCCCCACCTCCACCTGCACCGTGGCCTCCGACGCCACCTCGCCCATCTCTTCGGTGACCCGGTAGTGCTTGACGCGGAAGGGTTCCGCGAACAGGCCCAGTCGCCGCGCGGCGAGCAGATGGAAGGATGCTTCCGCCATCTCGAAATGCCAGCCTTCGCTCTCCAGCGCCTTCACTTCCCGCAGGATCTCGCCCACCCGAGGGTCCTTCTTGTCGAGGTCCGGCGCGATCTCGGAAAGGCGCGCGGCCACCAAGGCGCCGCCGCCCTGGTCCGAGACGATCAATTCCCGTTCGTTCCCGACCAGGGCCGGATCCACATGTTCGAAGGAGCGTGCGACCTTGACCACCCCGTCGATGTGCATGCCGCCCTTGTGGGCGAAGGCCGCGTCCCCCACATAGGGGGCGCGCAGGTCGGGAGGGAGGTTGGCGATCTCCCACACCGCCCGGGACAGTTCGCGCAGTCCGGAAAGATCCGGCACCACGGACAGGCCCATCTTGAGCTGGAGATTGGCCAGGATGGGCACGAGATCGGCGTTTCCGCACCTTTCCCCGATCCCGTTCACGGTTCCTTGCACCTGGGTCGCCCCGGCCCGCACGGCCGCCAGCGAATTGGCCACCGCGGTTCCCGAATCGTTGTGGGCGTGGATGCCCAGAGGCGTTCCCGGGAAAGCTCGCGCGACCTTGCCCACGATCTCCTCGATCTCCCAGGAGAGCGCCATGCCCCCGTTGGTCTCGCACAGGACCAACCAATCGGCACCGCCCTCCACCGCCGCTCGCAGCGTGGAGAGGGCGTATTCGGGGTTCGCTTTCCAACCGTCGAAGAAATGCTCGGCGTCGTAGACCACCTCGCGGCCCGCGTTCTTGAGATGGGCCAGGGTGTCGTGGATCATGGCGAGATTTTCCTCGCGGCTCACGCGAAGGACCTGGTCCACATGCAGGTCCCAGCTCTTGCCGAAAATGGTGACCACGGGGCATCCCGCCTCCAGCAGACAGGCCAATCCGGTGTCGTCGTCCGCGGATCTTCCGGGGCGGCGAGTGGAACCGAAGCAGGCGATCTTGGCCTGCTTCCATTCGACCGCCCAGGCGCGACGGAAGAATTCCACGTCCAACTGGTTGGTGGAATTGGGCCAGCCGCCTTCGATGTAGCGGATCCCGAACCCGTCCAGGAGCTTCGCGATCGCGAGCTTGTCTTCCAGGGAAAAGGAAAGGCCTCTGGCCTGGTTTCCATCGCGCAAAGTGGTGTCGAAAAGCTGCACGTCCATCGTTTCCTCGTGTGTGGTTGAGGACTCGTTCTCCCGATCCGGGGGGGTGGTGCGGAAACAAAAAGGCCCGCTTCCCGAAACGGGAGCGGGCCCAATGGCCGATCACGACCAGAGCTAGCGCGCCCCTCCTGGATGGGAGATCTTAATTCGAGCGGTGGCTGCCGTGGACGGGATCATGGATCCGAATATACAACGCCTAGCGGTGCAGCAGATGAATCATCAGCGTACCGCCGTTGTCGGGTGACCAGATCACTTCGCCCTGCTTCTGCCGCTGTTCCGGTGTGCTCCCGATCCCGTCGTCCAACCGGGCGTCCAAGGCTTCGAAGTCCTTGCGCGCCACGTCGGACACCACCAACCAGGCCAGCACATGGCCGTCGGCCAGCGAGGGTGTTCCGGTTCCCGTCAGGTCGAAGGAGGGGGGAGCGGGAACAAGACGGGTCCCAAGGCCGACCGTTCCACCCCCCAGCTTCAGCGAGGTTCCCAACGGCGGGGCATCCAGCCGGGTCCCCAGGAAATACGGGCCTTGGAAACGCTCCCATCCGCCCTGGGGGGAGGGAGCGACGGCTCTGGTCAGGATCCATCCCAGCGACCAGGGAAAATCGGGACCGAGGGCGGGTTCGGCGATGGGAAGTCCCGCAGGGTCCAAGGGGAGGAGGGTCCCCACGTCCGCACTGTATCTCTTGAGCCCCGTCCGCAAGTCCGAGACGAAGTCGAGCATCGCGGAGATCCTGGAATCGGACACCTTCTGCAACAGGCGGGGGGCCACCCAGACCACCATCCCCGCCGTGAACGCGAGTACGGCCAGAAGCTCCCAGACCGGCGCCACCGGGGGGCTCCTTTCCAACGTCGTCTCTTCCACCTCTTCCATCGACGCCAAGCTACCTCTTCCGGTGCGCGCGCAGGGCGCCTCCCGTGGGGGTCCTCGCCGGAATCACCCCGGGAGGACCTTGGAAAAGCACTTTCCCTCCATCTTCTCCGCCTCCTGGCCCCAGTTCCACGAGCCAATCGCAGGCTTCCAGGACGTCCAACTGGTGCTCCACGACGACGACCGTGTCGCCGCGGGCCACCAGACGGTCCAAAGCCTGGACGAGGAGGTCGATGTCGGAGAGATGGAGTCCCGTGGTGGGCTCGTCCAAGATGTAGACGGCTCTGCCGCGACGGGTGCGTCCGAGCTCCTCGGCCAGCTTCAGCCGCTGCGACTCGCCTCCGGAGAGTTCGGTGGCCGGTTGCCCAAGGCGCAGATAGCCCAGGCCCAGTTCCCGGAGGGTCCCCAGCATCTGGGAGGTCTTGCGGTGGAAGGAGAAGAAGGTCTCGGCCTCGTCCACCCGCATGGCCAGGACGTCCGCGACATTGCGGCCGCGGAACCGGATCGCGAGGGTGTCCTCGTCGAAGCGCTTGCCCCCGCAAGCGTCGCAACGAACCCAGACGTCGGACAGGAAGTGCATCTCCAGCTCCACCGCTCCGCGCCCCTCGCACACGGGGCAGCGCCCGTTCCCGCCGTTGAACTGGAAGCGCTTCCGGTCCCAGCCCTTGGCCTTGGCCTCGGGGACGGCCGCGAAGAACTCGCGGATGTTCTCCCACACCCCGCAGAAGCTCGCCGGTGTGGAGCGGGGAGTCGTCCCGATGGGACTCTGGTCCACCAGCACCACCTCCTGGATCTCCTCTCCGACGGAAATCGTCTTCAATCCGGGAACCTTCCTCTTCCCTTCCCGTGCCGCTTCCAAGCCGGGGACCATCAGGTCCAACGCGAGGGAGCTCTTCCCCGACCCCGAGACCCCCGCGATTCCGGAGAGCCGTCCCATGGGGATGTCCACGTCCACCGACTTCAGGTTGTGCAGGGTGGCTCCGCGCACCCGGATCCATTCGGCGGCCTTCACCGCCAGACGAGGCCTTTCGATGCGCTTGCGCCCGCTCATGTAGAGGGCGGTGCGGCTCTCGGGATGCTCAAGGATTTCGGACAGCGGTCCGGAGGCGACCACCTCGCCGCCCTCCTCCCCCGCACCCGGACCCATGTCCACCACATGGTCGGCGTCGCGGATGAGTTCCGGGTCGTGCTCCACCACCACCACGGTGTTCCCCAGGTCGCGCAGTCGGCGCAGGGTCCGAACCAGCTTGGCCGTGTCGGTCTGGTGGAGTCCCGTGGTGGGCTCGTCCAGCACGTACAGCACACCTTCCAAGCCCGATCCGATCTGGCTCGCCAGTCGGATCCGCTGCGCCTCGCCGCCGGACAACGTGTTCCCCGAGCGGTTCAGGGACAGGTACCCCACTCCCACGTCGGACAGGAAGGAGAGCCGTCCCAGCAGCTCCCGTAGCACGGGGACGGCGATCTCGGCGGCGGCGCCCTTGAGCTTGAGGTCCAGGCAGAAGGCCAGGGCCTCGTCCACGGTACTTTGGACAAATTCCGGCAACCGCTTCCCGCCCACCCGCACCGCGGCGGTCTCGGGGCGAAGGCGTTCGCCGCGGCAGACGGGGCATGGCCTGGACTTGGGTCCACCCAGTCCTTCGCAGGCGGGACAGGCTCCGAAATGGCTGTTGAAGGAAAAATGCTTGGGCTCCCACGGCTCCTTCTGCCAATACCCCGTCTTGGGCTGCAGGGGATTGGCACCGGTCCACAGCTCCCCGCCGTCCCAGCGGAACAGGCAGATTCCATGGGCTTCGTCGCGGGCCTTGAGCACGGCCTCCTGGAGCCGCTTCTTCTCGCCGGACCGGGCCTTGAGCCGGTCCACCCGGGCGAACACGCGCACGCCGTCCTTCACCGACGTGGGTTTGCGCAGGTCGATCTCCTTGCCGCCCGCCTCGACGGTCTCGAAGCCCAGTTCCAGGAGCTGTGCCGCCACGCGCGGAAGCTGCGAACTTTCCGCCAGGAACAAGGGCAGCCCCGAACCCGGAAGGTGCAAAGGCGCCCAAATAGACAGAATATGTCCATCCGCCGCCTTGAGAGCGGCCTCCGCGGCTTCGGCGACGGTCCATCCGCGCAGGATCTCGCCGGTGGCGGGATCGTGCTGGATGCCGGCCCGGCACCACAGGAGACGCAGGTAGTCGTAGATCTCCGTGAGGGTGGCCACGGTGGAACGCGGCGAGCGCGAGGCGGTCTTCTGGTCGATGGCGATGGCCGGAGAAAGCCCCTCGAAGGAATCGGCCTCTCCGCGGTCCAACCGCCCCAGGAAGCGCCGGGCATAGGTGGAGAGCGACTCCACGAAGCGTCGCTGCCCCTCGGCGAAGAGAGTGTCGAAGGCGAGGCTGGTCTTGCCGGATCCGCTGGGGCCGGTGATCACGGTGAGGGAATGGCGCGGGATGCGCACCGAGATGTTCTTGAGGTTGTGCTTGCAGGCCCCGCGCACGCGGATGTCGAGGTCGGGGACGGGTTCGGCGGCGGCCAAATGGGTGGACCGTAGGGACGCAAGATTTTGCGTCCCTACGGCACCGATCGACCCGCCTGCCGCCGCCTTCCACTGGTTGACCGCCCGGCCCTCCTCGAGGGCCTGCGCCAGATACGGGCCGGTGGGGCAATTTTTGGCCTTCGCCACCTGCTCCGGCGTGCCTTCGGCGCACAGGTAGCCCCCCGCCGCCCCGCCTTCGGGACCCAGGTCCAGCACCCAGTCCGCGGCGCGGACCAGGTCCAGGTTGTGCTCCACCACCAGCACCGTGTTGCCGCGTTCCACCAGGGCCTGGATGGATTCCACCAGTCGCGACACGTCCTGGAAGTGCAGGCCCGTGGTGGGTTCGTCCAGCAGGTACAGGGTCTTTCCCGCCGACGGCTTCTGCAGTTCGGTGGCCAGCTTGATGCGTTGGGCCTCTCCGCCGGAAAGGGTCGTGCTGGGCTGCCCGATCTTCACGTACCCCAGTCCGATGTCCTGCAGGGTCTGCAATCCCCTGCTGATCCTGGGGATGGCCAGGAAGAACTCCAGGGCCTCGTCGATGGTCATCTCCAGCACGTCGTGGATCGTCTTGCCCTTGTAGTGGACCTCCAGGGTGGGGGGATTGAAACGCCGCCCCCCGCACTCCTCGCAACCCACTTCCACGTTGGACAGAAGCTGCATCTCCACCACCTTCAGTCCCGCTCCCTCGCAGGCCTCGCAGCGACCGCCGGCGACGTTGAAGGAGAAGCGCCCGGACTTGTAGCCGCGAGCCTTGGATTCCGGCAGGTTCGCGAACAGGGAGCGGATCTCGTCGAAGACACCGGTGTAGGTGGCCGGATTGGAGCGGGGCGTCCGCCCGATGGGGGCCTGGTCGATCTCGATCACCTTCTCGATCCCGTCCAGCCCTTCGATCCCGGAATGCTCCCCCACCTCGCGCTCGGCGCCTTGCAGCTCGTTGGCGAGCGCCGGGCCCAGAATGTGGTCCAGGAAGGTGCTCTTGCCCGACCCGGACACTCCCGTGAGGGCGACGAATCGACCCAAGGGCAGGGAAAGGTCGAGGTTCTTCAGGTTGTGGGCCTTGCAGCCCCGCACCACCAACCTGGGAACGTCCTTCCCGCAGTCCCGACGGATGTCGGGCATGGGAACTCCGTCGCGACCGGACAGAAAACGCCCCGTCGGGGATCCCTCGGCCCGGA
Source organism: uncultured Fibrobacteria bacterium (assembly GCA_964469025.1). GTDB lineage: Bacteria > Fibrobacterota > Fibrobacteria > UBA5070 > UBA5070 > UBA5070. The sequence goes on along the minus strand of CAYXXL010000020.1, from coordinate 6,193 downwards.
CCAGCTCCGTCCAATGGCCCTCCCCCACGATCCGCCCGCCCAGGGCGCCCGCGCCGGGGCCGATGTCCACCACGTGGTCGGCCTCCTGCATGGTCTCCTGGTCGTGCTCCACCACCAGCACGGAATTGCCCTTGTCGCGCAACCGCCGCAGGGTGGAGAGCAGCCGCTTGTTGTCGCGGGAGTGCAACCCGATGCTGGGCTCGTCCAGCACGTAGAGCACCCCCTGCAACCCCGCGCCCACCTGGGACGCCAGCCGGATGCGCTGGGCCTCGCCCCCGGACAGGGTGTTGGCGGAGCGGTCCAGCGAGAGGTAGCCCAGACCCACCGCGTCCAGGAAGAAGAGCCGCTCGCGGATCTCGCGGAAGATCTCGCGACCCACCACGACCTCGAATTCCGAAGGCTGCACCGCCTGGAAGAAGGCCGCGAGGTCGGAAATCGTCATGTGCGTCAGTTCGGCGATGCCGCGTCCGCGGAACTTCACGGTTCGGCTCACGATGCCCAGGCGCGTGCCGTGGCAGACGGGACAGACCTGGGAGCGCATGAACTTGTGCAGGAGCGAGATGTGCCACTGCTCCCAAAGCTCCTGCAGCACCGGCACCGCGCCGCGCACGTTGCGCTCGGGCAGGCCGGTGTGGAGGATGGCCTTGCGTCCCGCCGCGGGGATCCTGTTCCAAGGCGTGTGGGCGTCGAACCCGAACTTGGCGCCCAGGATCCGGATCTCGCGCGGACCCCAGTCGGAGAACATCAGCGTGCCCTTGTCCGTGATGGCGGCCAGGCCCCGTTCGGAGAGGGATTTGGCGGGGTTGGGGACCAGCAGGTCCTCCTCGAAGCTGCGCAGGACGCCCAGCCCCTTGCATTCCGGGCAGGCTCCCTGCGGATGGTTGAACGAGAAGCAGCGGGGTTCCAGTTCGGGAAGCTCCACGTGCCCGTTGGGGCACGCGCGCAGGGCGGAGAACACGCCTTCCTTCCCTTTCCCCTCGAACGCCTCGGGGCCCGTGAGGATGGACACAACGCCCTCGGCCAGGCGCAACGCCTTCTGGATGCCCTCGCGCAGGCGTGGCAAGGTCTTCTCCTCGATGCGCAGCCGGTCGATCCCCAGCTCCAGGGTGTGGATCTCGTAGCGCTCCAGTTCCATCGCCGTTTCCAGGTCGTGGAGAACCCCGTCGATGCGAGCCCACCGGTAGCCTTGGGTCTTCCATTCCTCCTGCTCTGCCCGGTACTCGCCTTTCCGCCGCCGGACCACGGGCGCCATCAGCAGGCAATTTTCATCAACCCGGTCGAAGAGCAGGCGGTCCGCGATCTGCCCCGGCGTGCGCGCCTCGATCTTCTCTCCGCACACCGGACAGGCGGCATCCCCCAATCTCGCGTAGAGGAGTCTCAGATGGTCCAGGACCTCGGTGCTGGTTCCCACCGTGGAGCGGGGATTGCGGTTGACCGTCTTCTGGTCGATGCAGATGGCCGGGGAAATCCCCTCCACCTTCTCCACGGCGGGTTTCCCCATCTGCCCGATGAACTGCCGCGCGTAGCTGGAGAGCGACTCCACGTAGCGGCGCTGGCCTTCGCGGAAGATGGTGTCGAAGGCGAGACTCGACTTCCCGGATCCCGAGACCCCGGTGAGGACCACCAGCTTGTCCCGCGGCAGGTCCACGGAAATGTTCTCGAGGTTGTGCTCCTTGGCACCGACGACGCGCAAGATCTGACCCATGGAACGGCAATCCCCCCTAGGGTGGGCAGGACTGCCCATTTGAGCACATAATATACATGTGCGCGGGGTTTGCGATTGCCTCTCATGGCGACAGCGTCAGTTGGACACCTTCCGGTAGAAACCGTGCGATTTCATCTGGTTCAAGAGGAAGGATTGTCCGTTCTCCCGGATCCATCCGTAGACGCGGAAGTAGTAGACGCCCGTCGACGCATCGCGCCCGTTGGCATCCTTGCCATCCCAGGCCAGCCAGACCACGTAGTCGCCGCGCAGGTCGCGCTGGAGCACTCCCGATGCCGCAAGCCCGGCGAGGTTGGCGATGTCCACGTTCAAAACCAGGACGCCCAGGTTGTCGTACACGTACATCCCCAGGCTTTCGGGGATCCGGTTCAGCCGCACGACCACCCCGCCGAAGCGCGAATCCAATCCTTGGGGCGTCGGCCCTTCGGGGGCGTTCCAGGCCCCGCGGAGGCTGTCGTTCACCAAGAGGGTGATCGGAGGCTCGCCCACAGGCACGGTTCCGGCTTTCACCACCGGATGGGGGACGCCCACGGACAGCACCGGTGGCGGAATCCCCCATTCGACGGGGATCCACTTGGCCAGCCTGACGGGTGCGTTGCCGGCGGAATCGGACAGTGCGCCCGTCGACGCGGCGGTGATCCGGAGAGAATCCCCCGGACGGATTCCGGACGTGCTGTCCAACAGGAACCACGCCACTTGGCTGCCGTCGGAAAGCCAACCCGTGGAGATGGGCCGGAGCGAGATCCCCAGGCTGTCGGTGCCCGGACGCCCCACGGACACCCAGGATCCGCCGCCGGAGGCCATAACCGGTTCCGAGAACGTCACCACCAGGGTGTCGGGAGTCTGGCCCGAATAGGAGAACCGGTAGTGGGCGGTGGTGGGAACCGGCGCGATGTGTTCCACCACGGGCACCGCCTGCCAGGACCAGGTGGTGTCGAAACGCCAGTGGGCCAGCAGCGGTGTCAGCGCCTTGGTCGTGCCCGGGGACTGCGGCGGGAAGTCGAAGGTCGCCACCAGGGAATCCGGCGAGAGCGACAGGGTGGCTGTCGGCCAGGGCAGGAAATGGGTGGAGTCCGGCCAGGGAAGCTGCTCCCCGTTGCCGGGCTCCCATGCGGTCCGCAAGTAGAGGACCGCGCGGTCCAAGGCGCCGTCGCCGTCGGCGTCCAGGTACACGACGGAATCCGGTGCCACGGGCAGTACCCGGACCGGATGGGCCGACACGCTCGCGCCCAGCGCGCCCACGGAGAACAGGATGCCCCCCGAGTGGACAGGGGAGGTGCCCTCCGCCTCGACCGTCGCCTGCCCCGCCTGGAGGACGACGGATCCTGTCTGCACCCCCGATGCTGACAGGATCTGCAATCCGGGATCGTTCGGCGAGATGTCCACGCTGCCGACGCAGGCGGGGCAGGGCGAGGATCCCAACCAGACCTGGACGGTGACCGGAGCCTTCCCTCCGATCGGCAGCTCGAAGCCCAGGCTGTCGTGCGGCTGGCCAAGGGAATCCAGGAACCGCAGGTGGTAGGTCGGCGGCAGCACCAGGGTCTGGGCCGAAAGCGACAGGTAGGCTCCCGAAAGCGAATCCCGGAGGGTTCCCAGCGGCCCCAACTCCAGGACCGAATCGGACGGATCCGGGCCCACCCCCTGCGCGAACGGGAACGAGCCTTCGTACACCCCGTTCCCTACGCTGTCGAGCGCCACCACGAGCGTGTCCCCCAGCCGATGCCGAACTGTGACAAAAACCGTCTCCACGTCGACGTTGCTGTCCGTCACCGTCACCTGGACCCGACCGGTGGGCCCCTCCACGGATGGCGTCATGGCCAGCGTGGGCGCCACCGCCCTGCGCAGCGCCAGCATCGCCGAAGCCGTGTCGCGCGGATCGCGGGGCATCTGGAATCGCGCGTAGGCGGTGTCCCAGCCCGGTCCGGACCGGATCACCAGGTCTCCGGGGACGGATCCCGCCGGAACCAGACCCTGCCAAGGGATGCTCCCCGCGAAGGTGCCCAGGGAATCCTTCGGCGTACCCGCAGGGACGGCGAGATCCAAGGCCTCCCCATCCGCGGAGATCCGCGTCGACAGCGACAGCGGAAGGGTCGCGTTGGTGTCGGGCACGGTGTGAAGGGTCAAGAGAAGATTGCGGTCCTTGGCGTCGGTCGCGTAGGCGAGGCCGGACTGGTCCGGACGCAGAGTCAAGCTGGAAGGGACCCCGCACCTCTCGGTCAGAAGGGTGTCCAGGGCTCCGCCGGAGGAGGCGCCGCTGTCGGCCACCAGCACCGTCCAGGTCGCCGCGATCGTCTCGGTGCCCTCCACCATGGAAAGGGCCAGGGTGTTCGAGCCCGGGTTCAGGGCCACCAGGGAATCCAATTCCATCCGGTAGGCGTTTCCGTCCACGACCGAGGCCTTGGAGAAGGATGTCTGCCCGTTCGTGAGGTTGGTCACCCGGAAGGTATCCGGCTTGGCGGTATTGATCAGCGTTCCCATGATCTGCTTCACCACCGACGCCAGACTGTCGGGTTGGTTGGGAGGAATCTGGTGGTAGGTTCCGCCGGTGGTGTCGGAGAGCTTCTGCAGGATGCCGCCTTCCACCGTGTCGATCCCCAGGTAGATGCTGTACACGGGTGGCACCGAGGCCGAATCCCCCGTCCATTTCGCCCCGCCTTGGGTGATGGTGTCCACCGCCTTGAGCGCGTTCTGCCAGACGCCTTTGCTGGGGCGCCCGTCGGAGATGATGACCACCGCCTTGTTGCGGTCCGGCGAAGCCGGGACCACCCCGGTGGAGGAATGCCCCCCATAGAGCAGGATGCGGGCCCATTCGAGAGGCGCTTCGTAGTTGGTGCCGCTCAATGCCCCCAACGGAACGGACTTCAGGAGGGAGTCGATCCCCGACTGGTTCGCCAGGGAGGTCATGGGAGTGGGCTTCCCCCAGATGGTGGGCCCGAACTGGATGGTCGCGGCGTAGGAGACCGGAGCCAGAGCGGCCTGGGTCTGGATGGCCGATTGGATGGTGCTGGAACGGACGGTGTAGGGATCGCCGGCCACCTTGCAGTTGGCGAGCAGGGTGGCGTGGGTCATGGTCGAGTCCGCCACCGCGACACTGTTCCCGTGGAACTGGATGGTTCCGGGAAGGGTGGTGACGGTCTTGCCGCATTCGTACCAGCCCGTGGTGTCCTTCCCTTCGGACTGGATGACGGTCGGCTTCATGCTGGCGGTCTGATCCACCACGTAGACGATGTCGGTGGGCGCGATCACGCTGCCCGGAATGCCGCACACGCTCAAGCCGCCGGAAGGTATGCGCGTGGTGTTGGCCGGGACTCGGATCGTGCTTCTATCCAGCTGGGAGAGGTCCAGGCACTTGGACGGCCCGGGCTGGGAGACCAGATCGCATCTCTGCGTGGCAGCCTGGGAACCGGGTACGATCGACAGGAACAGCACGAGGACCGAATGGCGCATGAGCGGCCTCCGGAAGTTGAATGGATGAGACGATGAGAATGTATCGCGCAACGGCCAACCTTGCCGGGTGCTGCAAAAAACACTCTTGAAACACCTATAGATTCTGACTATACCACATCCCGCCCGTTGGCGTCCAGCCAACCCGACACATCGCCCCCGCGCACTGCCCGGCCTCGGATGGATTGCGGGCCCATCGGCACAGTGGTACGATGACTCCGGTCAAGGGTTCCTTTCGAAAACCCGGACGGGGCGGGGCCTCGCCGGGTCCAGGTGGGGGCGCCCCAGGGAGGTGTGGATTGGTCTCAGGAGCGATCACGGGCCATGGATCGCGGCGGGGATTCACCCTGCTGGAAGTCCTGATCGCCATGGTGATCTCGGCGATCGGCATCTCCATCGTGTATTCGTCCCTGCATTACTCCAACACGAACGGTCGCGACTCGAAGAATCGGCAGATGGAAGCCGGTGCCGTCGAGTCGGGTCTGGAGGGGATCAGCCGCTACACCAGCATCGCGCATCTGCAGACGCTGGATTCCAGCTGGACCGACAACGGCCAGGGGGCTCCGGTTTCCGTGACCGCCGTGGGTTCGGTCCCCACGCCTTCCCAACTGGCGGCATGCGCCGACTCGTCGGCGGCGAAGGCCTTCCTGGCCCAAATCCAGTTGCAGGCCTGGAGAACCTCCGGAATCGGCAACGACACCCTCAAGGTGACCACCTTCATGTGGGCGTCGCAGTGACGTCCGCGAACCGGAACCCGGCCGGTTTCTCGATCCTCGAACTGCTGGTGGCGATGGCCTTGACGGGTCTTGTCGTCACGTCCATCGTGATGGTGTTCGACTGGCAGGACCGCCATTGGCTGGATCGGGAGGACGAGGCCGAAGCCCGCCTGACCCTGCAGGGCGTCAAGACGCACCTGTCGCGCCTGCTGCGCTCCACCGGCGGGGCGTTGCCCTCGCCGTTCGGGGGGATCGTGATGCACCCGAAGTACGGCGATTCCATCGATCTGGTCATCAACCGCACCGGGGA